>NZ_JBIAIQ010000010.1:0-256420 GCF_042871525.1 Streptomyces sp. NPDC005784 | reverse complement strand
ACAACGAGTACAAGACCCAGGACGAGAACCACCTCCTGGAGACCACCGGCAAGCAGCTCCGCAAGCTGATGAGCTGGGTCGACGAAGAGGCGTAACCGGAAATCCCTTGTGCATGCGCAAGGCATGTACAAGCTTCCTGACGGGACTCCCGCCGGATAAAGTAATCAGTGAAATCACCGCCATGGGGGAAAATTGATACGCGCAGCGGTCCTGGCAGGAATTGGAGCGGCTCTTCCGTCCCGTTCGGTGTCGAATGACGAACTTGCCGAGACACTGGATACCAACGACGCGTGGATACGTACCAGGACCGGCATTCGGACCCGGCACTGGACCGATACCGGAACCAACACCGGTGATCTCGCGACCGCCGCCGGCGCGCGGGCTCTGAAATCCGCCGGGGTCGATTCCGCGGATCTGGTGATCCTCGCGACCAGCACCGGAAACCAGCCCATGCCCGGCACGGCACCCGAAGTCGCGACCGCACTCGGACTCGGAAACGTCGCCGCGTACGACGTATCGGCAGCCTGCTCCGGATTTCTCTACGCTCTGTCCGCTGCCGCCGGGGCGATCGCAGCCTGTGTCGCGGAACGGGTCCTCGTCATCGGGGCGGACGTCTGGTCCACGCGACTCAACCCGCAGGACCGCTCCACCACCATCATCTTCGGTGACGGCGCGGGCGCCGCGGTGCTGCGCGCGGGGAACGGCGACGAACCGGGCGCGCTGCTCGGCTTCGACCTGGGCAGCGACGGGATCGGCCACGAGTTGGCCCAAGTGGCCGGGGGCGGTTCGCGTGAGCGGGGAAGCGGGCGACCGCCGAACCCCGAGGACGCGTATATGACCATGCAGGGCAAGGAGATGTTCACGCACGCCGTCAACAGGATGGCCGCTTCGTCGGAGCAACTGCTCGAGCGGATCGGCTGGGGGGCGGCGGACGTCGACTGGTGTGCCGCGCACCAGGCGAACATCCGGATTCTGCACACAGTCGCGGACGTGCTCGGAGTCGATCGGTCCCGCATGCTGGTGCACCTCGACAAGGCGGGCAACACATCGGCTGCCTCCATTCCGCTGGCGTTGACCGACGCGGCCAAGAGCGGGCAGATCAAGGCCGGTGACCGCGTGCTGATGACCGCGTTCGGCGGTGGCCTCAGCTGGGCTTCGACCGCGATGCGGTGGCCCGAACTCGACGTGATGGAAATCTCCACGGACATCTGAGCCGCCTGATTTCTGCGGCTTTCTCTCCTGTACACACCCTGCCCTCTGAAGGGGATTCATGAACTCCCAAGGTGTTGCCGAGAACATCGTGAAAATCCTCACCGACAACTTCGATCTGGATCAGGAAGTCACCCCCTCCACCCCGTTCAGCGAGATAGAACTCGACTCGCTCATCATGCTGGAGCTTTCCGTGCTCATAGAGCGGAAGTACGGCATCAAAATAGCTGAGGACGAGTTGGTCGAGGCCGGCAGCGCGACCGGTGTCGTCGTGCTGATGGAATCCCGCGGAAGTGTCGAGGCCCCCACCGCCTGATCCGGCCTCTCCCACCCGGACGAATTTCGCTCTCTCCTGGAGGAACGCCATGCACAGCCGTATCGGAATATTCCTGTCCCCCGTGAACGAGCCCGGCCAGGACCCGCACCTGGTCCTGCGCCGCCAGCTCGACCTGGTGGAGAGGGTCGATGCGCTCAACTTCGACGAGGCGTGGTTCGGCGAGCACCACACGCTCGGCTGGGGGCTCGTCGGCGCCCCGGAAACGATGATCGCCGCAGCCTCCCAGCGGACCCGGCAGATCAAGCTGGCCAACGGGGTCGTGCCGCTTCCCTGGCACCACCCCTTCCATGTGGCCTCGCGTGCCGTGCACTTGGACCACCTCACCCGCGGCCGCTACATCCTCGGCGTGGGTCCCGGCATCTTCCCGGACGCGCAGATGCTCGGCATCGAGGCGAGCGAGCAGCGCACCCGGCTCGCCGAAGCGCTGCCGGCGGTGATCGAGCTGGTCAACGGCGAGGCACGGATCACCGAGAAGACCGACTGGTACGGGCTGCGCGACGCCAAGCTCCAGCTGCCCCGTTACACCCCCGGCGGCCTGGAGGTGGCCATCGCCAGCGGCGGCACCTCGCCCACCAGCCCGCTCCTGGCCGGACAGCACGGCACCAGCCTGGTCTCCTTCGCGCTCAGCCAGCCCGGCGCACCCAAGACCATCGACCTCGCCCGGCAGTGGAGTTACGCCGAGGAGGCCGCCGAGCAGTACGGCCACACCATGAATCGGGACAACTGGCGGGTGGCCCTGCCCCTTCATGTGGCGGAGACCAGGGAACAGGCGTTCGCCGATGTCCGCGAGGGCTTCGATCGCTGGCTCTTCGACTTCTTCGGCCGCGCGGCGGGTCGCGATGTGTCCACCCCCGGCGTGCCCAAGGGCCAGGAGCTGGAGGCGCGTATCGAGGCCGGCGGTGCGATCGTCGGTTCGCCCGAGGACGTCGTCGAGGGCATCCAGCGACTGCGGGAGCGGACCGGCGGGTTCGGCAACCTGCTGGTCTACATACCGGACTGGTGCTCCTGGGAGAAGACGGACAAGAGCATGGAGCTGCTTGCCCGCTACGTCGCACCGCAGCTGACCGGCGCCGTCGCGCGTCCCAAGGAATCCATCGAGCACATCGTGGCCAGCCGGGGCTGAACCGGGGCCAGCGTCCCACACCCCCTCCCCCCATCCCGAACCGGAGCCTTCATGACCGTCGTCGGCAGGAATACAGCCGAGGTCGCGCAGAGTGCGGGGCACAAGGTCCCGCGACTACGGACCCCCCTCCTCTTCGCGAGCCTTGTGGCCGGAAACTACCTTGTCATCCTTGACGTTTCGATCCTGAACGTCGCCCTTCCCGACGTGCGCAGCGACCTGCATGCCTCCGCGTCCCAACTGCCATGGACGGCGGACGCATACACAGTCGTCTTCGCCGGTCTGCTCCTCGCCTCCGGAGCGGTCGCCGACCGCTGGGGTCCGCGCCGGGTCTACCGCACCGCCCTGTGCCTGTTCGCGCTGCTCTCCCTGGCGTGCGCCGCTGCCCCCAATGCGCTCAGCCTGATCGCCGGCCGCGCGACACTCGGTATCGCGGCGGCCGGCCTGGTCCCGGCCTCGCTCGCCCTCCTCGCCAAGCTCTACCCGGACCCCAGTAAGCGCTCCCGGGCTATCGGCGCCTGGGGCGCGCTGAGCTCCAGCGGCTTCATCGCCGGGCCGCTCATCGGCGGCGGTCTCGTCGAACTCGGCGGCTGGCGCTCGGTGTTCCTCGTCAACCCGGTGATCATCGCCCTGGTGCTGCTGCCCACGAAGTGGCTCAGCACCCACCGGTCGACGAGCTTCAAGCGGATCGACTACGCGGGTCTCATCCTGTCCGTCCTCGGGCTCGGGGCCGTCACCTTCGGCCTGATCGACGCGGGCAGCCAGGGCTGGGACCGGCCCACCGCTCTGATCGCGCTGGCCGTCGGTGTGCTCGCGTTCGTGGCACTGCTGCTCGTCGAGCGGAAGGCGCAGGCTCCGGTGCTGCCGCCCCGCCTGATGGCGCTCAGCCGGGTCCGCGCGGACCTGATGGCGGGAGCGATGTCGTGCTTCGTCTTCTACGGCTCGTTCTTCGCGCTGACCCTGTGGCTGATCCGAGAACGGGATCTCTCCCCGCTGCAGACCGGTCTCGCCCTGCTTCCGATGACGCTGCCCGCCTGCTTCATCCCGTTGCTCGCCGGGCGCGCGGTCGTCAGATACGGGGCCAGGGCGGTCATCCTGGTGGGGCTCGGGGCCCACGTCCTCGCCGGGCTGGGGCTGTGCTTCGTCGGTGACCACCCGCCACTGGCGGCGCTGGTGCCCATGGAGATCTTGCTGACCATCGGCGGGACGACGGTGGTGCCCGCCGTCACCGCGGACATGGCCTCGGCCGCACCGCCGGAACTCGCCGCGACCGGCCAGGGCGCGGCAACCGCCTCCCGGCAGGCGGGAGTCGCCCTCGGTGTCGCCGTGCTCGGCACATTGTCCACGCTCGCCTCGACCGGCCTGGTCGTGATGGTCGCCGCTGGGCTGGCGCTGGTGGTCGTCCTCGTCGTGCTGCGCAGGCCGGCGACCGCGACGGACGTCGCGTGACCGGGTCGTCCGGCGGACGCGCGGCGGGTGGGGGCGCGGCCTTCTTCGACGTCGACGAGACGCTGATCACCGCCAAGTCCATGTTCGAGTTCCTGCGCTTCTGGCTGGCCCGTACCGGCGACGACGGCACCCGGTACGCGCGGTACGCGGCCACGCTGCGGGACATGTCCGCCCTCGGCCTGCCCCGCGAAGAGGTCAACCGCGCCTACTACCAGTACTACACAGGCGCCTACGCCGCCGACGTGCGGGCGGCGGGCCGGGACTGGTACGCCGCCTACAGGGCACGCCCGGACGCCTTCGTCACGGCGGGCATCTCAGCGCTGGCCGGGCACCGGGCGGCCGGGGACGCTGTCGTGCTGGTCTCCGGGTCCTTCCGGGCCTGCCTCGACCCCCTCGCCGAGGATCTGGCGGTGAACCGGGTGCTGTGCGGTGAACTCGTCGTCGACGAGCGCGGGTTCCTCACTGGCGAGGTCGTCGAACCGATGATCGGCCGGGCGAAGGCGGACGCCGTCGTCCGCACGATGCAAGAACTCGGCCTGGCCGCCGAGCGCTGCTGCGGGTACGGGGATCACGCCAGTGATCTCGACATGTTGCGCGCTGTGGGCAGGCCGTCGGTCGTCGGAGACGATCCGACGCTCGGCGAGCTCGCCCGCAGGCACGGGTGGCCGGTGATGTCATCGGCCCACGGAGGAAGAGAGGAAAGCTAGTTGAGTACGCAGACCATACAGACGGCACCCATCACATCCGGGGACTTCGCGGACAAGGTGGCCCTCATCACCGGGGCCGACCGTGGCATCGGTCGCGCCCTGGCGAGCAGGCTCGGCGCCGAAGGGTGCCGGCTCGTCCTCCACTCGCACAACGGGGAGGGCCTGAAGAAGGCAGTCGCCGACCAGGGCTGGGAGGACGAGCAGGTGCTCACCGCCGTCCATGACGTCGCCGACGCCGTGGCCGTCGAGGCGGCCGTCGCCGAGGCCGTCACCCGTTTCGGGAAGATCGACTACCTGCTGAACGTGGCGGGAGTCGCCCACCCCGGCGGTGCCCTCACGACGAGCCAGGAGGTCTGGGACCGTACCCTCGCCACCAATCTGACCGGCTACTTCGTGATGGCCCGGGCCGTATTGCCGCACATGAAGGAAGCGGGCGACGGGTTCATCGTCAACATGTCGTCGATCTGGGGCAAGCGGACTGCACCGCCTGGCGCCATGCTTGCCTACTCGGTGTCGAAGTGGGGTGTCGAGGGCCTTACCAAGGCTCTTGCCGAGGAGGCCAAGCCCTGGGGCGTCCGCGTCTCGGGCATCGTCCTGGACAAGGTCGACACCGCCTTCCGCGAGAACATGCCGGGCGACCTCACACAGGAACAGCGGGACCTGATGCTGACCGCCGACGATGTCGCCGACGCCACCTACGCGATCCTCACCAGCTCGCGCCGCGCGCACGCCGCCACCGTCGAGCTCGACGCCTGGCAGTGGGTCTGATGCCGGCGCAGAATCCCACGATCCTCTACATAGTCGGCGACCGCTTCGGGCCCTTCGCCACCCACGACACGACCCGCACGGTCTCCCGCTTCGTCCGCGACCTGCGCGCGAACCGCCACCAGGACGACCCGGAGCTCGTCCTGATCGAAGGCCAGGGCATCACCTCCTTCGACTGGGACCGGATCCGTGACGAGCTGGACCGCCGGGGCCTCACCGACCGCGCGCGAATACGGGAGAGCGACGCGGGCTGCCTCTGCCGCCAGAGCGAGACCCACAAGCACCGGGAGTGCAACGTCCTGGTCGCGGGCCTCAGCCGGGTCGGCGAGAACACCTTCCGGGCGGCCCTGCGCATCCACAACGACCAGGAGCTGCTCCTCGACCACCAGGGAGCGCACGTCCAGGGCATGGTCATCCTGGAGGCCGCGCGCCAGATGTTCGTGGCGGTGAGCGAGCGGTACTACCTGTCCCGTTGGCCCGAGCAGCAGTACAGCTTCGTGCTCGACAGCATGGACAGCAAGTTCCAGACGTTCCTGTTGCCGCTGGCCGCCTCGATCGAGTTCGAGGTTCACTCGGCGGATCTCGGTGACCCAGCCCAGCTCCGCTTCGACGTCCAGGTCACCATTGAGCAGGCCGGCCTGCCCTCCGCCACCATCCGCATGGCGTGCGGCGCCATCCACAGCTCGGCCATGGCCGAGAAGGAACGCCGGAGCACCGTGCGGGCCCTGCGGGTGCTCGGCCGCCGCGAGCCGGGCCTGGCCGTGGCCGGCTGAGTCGGGCTCCTGCAAGCCCCGCGGATCCTCGACTCCGTTCTTTTCGCGTGCATCCCTGTACACGACCTTTGAAGGGACCCCCATGTCCTCTCCGCTGCTTCTCGTGACCGAGATCCCCGTCGGCGAGCACGCCGTCGAGGCACTCGCCGCGTGGCTGGACCGGCCCACCGCACCGGGCTCCGTCTTCTACCGGGGCCTTGAAGCCCCGGCCCTGCTCGAACTCACCCCGCTCGACGGCCTTGCCGAACTCGCCGGTCTCGACGAGCAGTGGCGTCAGCAGGCCAAGGCGCTGGCTCCGCTCGTGGCGGGTGACGTACGCCGCCAGGTACTGCAGTTCGTCGAGGCGCCGAAGCCCGCACCGGCCGGCCTGGCGCTCCCGGACACCCCGTACGTCCAACTGCGTCACGTCGAGGTGAAGCCGCCGGTGTACGAGGAGTACCTCACCTGGCGGGACGGCACGATCTTCGACGTCGTACGGACGACGGAGCAGGTCGAGACGTTTCTGGCCTACCACTCACTGCTGTCCACGGAACCCGGGGTCATGTTCGTCTCCGGGTTCTCCTGCGCCCCCGAGGATTACCTGCCCGCGTTCTCGTCGCAGCGCTACGGCGAGATCGCCCGGCACGCGCACTCCCGTTTCGTCACCGAGGAGGGCCTGTACACCCGCCTCTACCGGCGTGTCACCGAGGACGTCTGATGGGTGCTGCATCAGCTTCGTACGAATTGAGCGTCACGACCCAGGGCCCGCTGTACCCGCCCAGCGAAGTCATGGACCCGGACGGCAACTTCGTGGTGATCGGCTACGTCAACCGTGAGGCGGCCGGCGGAGGGGCCACCTCCCACTGGGGCAGCGCGATCGTCGCCGCGGACAGCGTCCTGCCGGAGCTGGGCGGCAAGGCCCCCTACCGCATAGTCCGCGAACTGGGCCCCCAGCTGTCGGCCGCCGACGAGAACCTCGTCCTGCACACGCTGCCGCTTCCGCTGCCGTGCACCAACTATCCCGAGGTCTTCGCGCCTGACCAACTGCCCGATCCCTTCTCGGTGGTTCGCCCCAGCTACGCCTTCCACGAGGTGCCGCTGGCGGATCTGCGTCCCGAGGACGGGCCGAAGGTGACGGAGCCGATCACGCTCGGCCAGTGGGTACAGGCGGCCGGCAACGTGCGGGTCACGTTGGCGGACGGCGGCCGGGCGGCCGACTTCCACTGCGAGTTCACCGGGCTGCTGCCGAACAACCTCTACACCGTGATGTCCGTGCGGCGCCGCGACCTGGATCCCACGGGACCGGTCAGGCCGGGCCCGCTCGGTGTGCCCAACGTGCTGATCGCCGACCACAAGGGCAACGGCAGCTATCACGCACGCATGCCGAACCCGTTCCCCGACCCGGAGGGCGCGGCCGGTGACCGGATCATGAACGTCGTGCTGTTGTGGATGAGTTACCAGCAGAACTACGTGGGAGCCATCGGGCGGTTCGGACTGGGCGGGGACGTGCACGCCCAACTCAAACTGCGGGGACCGAGTTTCGCCGAGTTCGTCACCCACGCCTGACAAGCCATCGAGGGGAAGCGAGTACGAAGTGGAGATGACGGTGCCGACTCAGCGTTCCTTCCGAGATGTGCTGGGCCGCTTCACCACCGGGGTCGTCCTGGTCACGGCGCAGACCGAAGTCGGGCCCGCCGGAATGGCGGCCAACTCCTTCACCTCGGTGTCCCTCGTGCCCCCGCTGATCGCGCTGTGCGCGGCGCACACCTCGACGACGTGGCCGGCGATCCGCGCGGCCGGCGGCTTCGCGGTGACCATCCTGCGTGAGGATCACGAGGAGGTCTGCAGGACATTCGCCACCCGGGGGACGGACCGGTTCGCGGGCCGCGACTGGGTCCGCACCCCAGCCGGGCACCCACTGCTGTCGGACGGGCTCGGCTGGCTCGACTGCACCATCGAGCAGATCCATCCGGCGGGCGACCACGAACTGGTGATCGCCAGGGCCGAAAAGTGGTCCACCGCGGGCGTGGGGGAGACCGCCACGGCGGGCCCGCTGGTCTTCCACTCCGGACGCTACGTGCGGCTGGCATCTTGAGTGGAAAGTCTTCAACAGTCCTATGACGGACGGGATATGGATCCCGTGGAAAGGCGTGAGCAACGATGAGCTACACCGGTGAGGTCCAGGCAGGCGGACCCGGGGACACCCGGGAGACGACCGACCTGGTGATCACGAAGATCTCGGTCGGCGAGATCGACAACAACGTCTACCTACTGCGCTGCCGGGCGACCGGAGAACAGCTCCTGATCGACGCGGCCGCCGAGCCACGGACACTGCTCGACCTCATCGGCGACGGCGGCCTGGCCACGGTGTTCACCACGCACCAGCACTGGGACCACCACCGGGCCCTGGCCGACGTGGTCGCCGCGACCGGCGCCCGCTCCCTCGTGGGACGCGACGACGCCCCCGGGGTCCCGGTCGCCGACGTCCTGGTCGACGACGGCGACACCGTGCGGGCCGGAGCAGTGTCCCTCACCGCGATCCATCTGGTGGGGCACTCACCGGGTTCCACCGCGCTGCTCTACCGGGACCCGAACGGGCATCCGCACCTGTTCACCGGAGACAGCCTCTTTCCCGGCGGCATCGGCAACACGGAGAAGGACCCGGCGCGCTTCGCCTCCCTCCTCCAGGACGTCGAGACGAAGATCTTCGCCGAACTCCCGGACGACACCTGGATCTACCCGGGCCACGGCAAGGACACCACGCTCGGAGCGGAGCGGCCGTCGCTGCCGCGGTGGCGGGAACGGGGCTGGTGACGCGCGAGCGGCATCCGGCAGCCACCCGAGGGCACGGTTGAAATGCTGCCCAGCGCAGCGCGTGGACTTCCCGCCGTCTTCTGGTGGATATGGGCCAGTCTCCTGATCAACTGGCTCGGTGCCTTCGCGGGACCGATGCTGGCCTTCTCGCTCACTGCGGACCGGGGCTACTCCGCCTCGTACACCGGATTCGTCGTCTCGCTGCTCGGGCTTGGCTCGATCGTCGGCAACGCGCTCGGGGGCATCCTCGCAGACCGGTACGGACGACGCCTCACCCTTGTCTCCGGCCATGTCTGGACCGCCGTCAGCATGGCCGCCCTGGGGCTCGTGCAGGACCGTCCGGCCGTGGCTGCCGCCACGTTCGCGGTGGGGGTCGGGACGGGGGTGGTGCGTCCTGCCGCGGGCGCCGCGCTCGCGGATGTGGTGCACAGCGTGGATCGGCAGCGGGCCTTCGCCCTCAACTACTGGGCGGTGAACGCAGGAATGGCGGTCTCCGCCGTTCTGGCCGGGTTGATGGTTACTCAGGGCTACACCCTGTTGTTCCTCGCCGACGCGGGGACGACGCTGCTCTGTGCGTTGGTCGTCCTGGCGAAGGTCCCGGAAACGCTGCCCGGGCGGACAGCGCCAGGCGCAGCGCGGGCGGCGGCGGTTCAGGAGACGTCGCGTGAGCCCGAGGGGGCACAGGAGGTGCGGAAGGCCGTTCTGATCCGGCAGGACCGGTCCTTCGTCCTGTTCACCCTGCTGACGCTGTTTTTCGCCCTCGCCTTCGAGCAGCGCTCCGGCTCCCTGGCCATGGTGATGGCGGCCCAGGGGCACTCACCGCGGCTCTTCAGCCTTCTCAACGGGGTCAATGCGGCGCTGGTGGTCGTCGTACAGATCCCGCTCACCCGGCTGATGAGCCGCGGCCCCAAGGGCCGAGCCCTGTGGGCCGGCGGAACCTTCGTCGGGGCGGGATTCGCCCTGACGGCCTTCGCCGGCAGCCCGGGTCTGTATGTCGCTGCCGTGGTCGTGTGGACCTTCGGCGAAATGCTCCAGGCACCGGCGGCCAGCGCGGTCGTCGCGGAGCGGGCCCCGGCGCAGCAGCGAGGCCGATACCTGGGGGTGTACGCCGCCGCATGGTCGGCCGCCGCCTTCCTCGGTCCGATCAGCGGAGGCTGGATCCTCGACCGGTGGGGCGGCACCACCTTGTGGACGCTGTGCGCGGTGCTCGGCGGTGCGGCCGGCTGCGGATGGCTGCTGATCACCCGGACTCAAGACTTCCGCACGGCACCCGTCGTGCGGGAAGGAGGCGGGACACCGCTTCCACGGATCACAACAGATGGGAACAGAGCATGAACCAGCACCTGGTCGTCACCAACTGCGTCCCGGCCCATGTCGGTGAGGAGACGGAGCAACTCGTCATCGAGAACTGTGTACCGGCGCATGTGGGCGAGCAGTTCCTCGTCGAGAACTGTGTGCCGGCATACGTGGCCTGATGACCGACGTCACCGTGGCGGAGACCGGCCGGGGCGGCGCTGTCCGCCCCGTGCCGGGCTCCGGCCCCGCGCCGTCCTGCGTCACGAGAACACGCGTCCTGACCGGCGTCGGCGGAATCCCGCCCGGCCTGCACCTGGCCGTCAGTGATCTCGCCGACGTCACCGACCGCCCGTGGCAGAGCTGCCTGCGGACCTTCGGAACATCCTGGGAGGGCCCCGAGCCGGCGCGCCGGTCCGCGGAGGGTGAAGCCGTGGAACGCTTCTGCGAGGCGCACGCCCCCGCGCCCGAACGGCTCCACTGGGGCAGCCACCGCGAGTTGACCCGCCGGGGCCTGCGCGCCCTCCATCCCCGCCGGCTCGTCCTCTACTCCGCCCGGCAGTACGCCACCCCTGGCTTCCCCTTCCGGCCCTTCGGACCCGACTCACCCGCCCACTGGATCGAGGCCCGGTCCGTGAGACACGGCACGTCGGTCCTGGTGCCGGCCTTCCTTGCCTACTCCGCCTGGCCTCGCATGCCCCGGCCGCACCCGGAACCGCTCTACGCGTTTCCGGCAGTGGGCGGCATCGCCGCAGGTCCCACCAAGGAATTCGCCCTGCTCAGCGGGCTCGAAGAGGTCATCGAACGGGATGCGGCCGCCGTGTGGTGGGCCAACGCGCACCCCTCGCCCACACTCCCCGCCGACACGTCGCTGCTCCGCCTGACCGAGGGCGCCCAGCGGGCCTTCGACGTCCGCTTCACCCACTTGGCGAACGACTTCGGCGTACCGGTACTCGCCGCCGGCGTCCGCAGTCGTGCCGAGGGCTGGCTGACCTACGGCTTCGCAGCGCGCGCCGATCCCCTGGAGGCCGCCGCCAAGGCTCTGGCCGAGGCCTACACCCTGCAGATCAGCTGTTTGTCGTTGGACAGCCCGTCCGGAGTGCCCGACACCGCCGGACGTCCCTCCCCCTTCAAGGACTGGCGCCCGAACCGCCGGTACCTGGACTCCTACCGCGCCGACGGGCGCGATGCCGTCGAGCAGTTGTGCCACCTGCAGCTCTACCTGGACAGACGAGCAGCCGACCGGGTCGCCCCGTGGGCCTGGGCGGCCCCCTCGACCGGTGAGTGGGCCGAGGTTCCCGCTCTGCCGCAGCGGGCGGCCGACGTTCTGCTGGCTCGCGTGGTGGACGGCGGGCATGAGGTGCTCAGCGTGGACCTGACCACGCCCGAGGCGACCGCCGCCGGTATGTTCGCGGTCCGCGTCATCGTCCCGGGGCTGGTGGGAGCCGCCCCAGCGGCCTACCCGGCGCTGGGCGGGCGGCGTATGCAGGAGGCGGGCGTCCGACTCGGCTGGCAAGAACATGCGTTGAAGGAGGAGACGCTCAACACCTTTCCCATGCCGCATTCCTGAGTGGATCCCTCCCTCGTGGGTCCCCTCGCCGCCCCTGATCCGTCCTCTGGCCTGGGCCGCGTGGGAACCGACGGTACAACGCGGGAAATGATCAACTCACACGGATGCCTGGAGCCTGACCAGGCCACTTTCGCCGGTGCCCCCTGCTTGACCGCACCGGCCGGGATACTTTTCCGTGTCTCTTCAGCACCGACCGGGCCGTCACCAGCCAGCGATCGTCGGCCCGGTCCACGCCTGCTCCGCATGGGACTCGGGCACCACACCGGGGCGCCGGTAGCCGCCCAGGAATTGCTGACCCACTGCTGACGAACTGCCCTCATGGCCAGCGGAGTCGCGGATCCTGGACGGCCCTAGAGCCGCGCCCCCTTCAATGCCATGTGCAGCAGCAGCCGGTCCTCGCCGTTGTCCAGGTCGAGGCCGGTGAGCTGTTCCACGCGGGACAGACGGTAGTAGAGCGTCTGACGGTGGATGCCCAACTCGGCAGCCGTGCGACCGGCCTGGCCCGCCCGGTCGAGGAACACCTCGGCGGTGCGGGCGAGTTCGCGGTGCGCGGGAGCCAACAGGGCCAGTACGACGGGGTCGTGGGCCGCCTCCGGAGGCAGGGCGGTGAGGAGCCGGAAGGGTCCGATGGCGCCCCACTCGGCGACCGGGCCGAGCCGGGGTTCGGCCAGCACGGCACGCGCGGCGGCGGCAGCCTCGTGCCAGGCGGTCCCCAGTTCCCCGAGCCCGACCCGGGCCGCGGCGATCCCGGCAGCCGCCGTCCCGCCGGGGGAAGCGGCTCCCGGGGCAGTGCCGGGGTAAACGGATCCCGAGGCGCCGCCGGGGGAAGCGGCTGCCGCCGTCCCGCCCGAGGCTCCCGAGGTACCGGCACCACCGGGAGACGCGGACGCCGAAGCGCCGCCCCGCGGGGCCGGCCCCGCGGCACCGCCCGGACGGCCGGACCCGGCCTCGCCGCGCCCGCCCGCCGCCTCTTTCACGAACCGGGTGGCCGCCGTCAGCGCCGGGGTCAGGACGTCCGGCGAACGCAGCCGTACCAGCAGGGCCAGGCTCTGGCCGGTGGTGCCCCACGGGATGGTGCACAGCGCCGTCGCCCCCGGCACCGTACGTGCGGACGGGGCGTCGTCCGGGTCGGCCGAGGGCCACGGCGCCACGCACACCACCGTGTGCAGACCGTCGCCGCGCGGGCCGAGCGCCGTGCGCAGCTCGGCCACCGCCATGTCCCGCTGCCAGCCGCGCTCGGCGGTCAGTACGGCACGCAGCTCGCGGGTGAGATCCGCGCCGGCCTGGGCCTCGTCCGCGAGCAGCGCGCCGATGCGGGAGGCCACCTCCATCGCGCCGGTCAGCTGGGCGTCCGTGAGGCCCGGGTCGTCGTCGAGCAGCCAGACATAGCCGAGGACGATGCCCCGGTGGCGGACCGGGAGACAGATCCGACCCCGGTTGACCCCGGCCTCCGGGGTCGGCGGGATACGGACGGGCCCGGTCGCGCGGGTGATGCCGAAGCCCTCGAACCAGGTGCGGACCGCCGTGGTGGACCGGCGGGTGAGGATCGAGCGGGTGCGCACGGGGTCGAGGGCCGAGGGATCGAGATCGCCCTCGCTGTCGTACGCCCCGAAGGCGATCAGCTCGAAGTCGCGGTTCTCCAGCGTCGCGGGGACGCCGAGGAGCGCCGAGATCTCGTCGACCAGCTCTTGGTAGTCGCCTCTGTATTCACCGCTCACCCGGGCATTCTCGCGCATTTCCGAGGGCTCTTCATACAAATGTCTGAGATCCGGGGCAGGGATGCGTGACAGCTGTCGATGGCCCAGGATCGGAGAGATCCCTAGGTTTCACGGTGGTTCTCCGTGCCGCACCCGAGTCGTCGGGATCGGCCTCCTGCTGACTTCGTTGTGGAGGTGCCCCGTGCTGGGTCCCGTGATTCTCGCCGCCTCGCGCAGCGACAAGATGCGCCGTCTGATCTCGGCCGCCCCGGTGACCAAGCCGGTCGTCGACCGCTTCATCCCCGGTGAGACCGTCGACCAGGTCGTCCCGATCATCAAGGACCTCGCGGGCAAGGGCCTGGAAGTCACGATGGATGTCGTGGGCGAGGACATCACGACCCCCGAGCAGTCGTACGCCGCCCGTGACGCGTACCTGGAGCTGATCGGCCGCCTCGAGAAGCTCGGCCTCGGCACCAAGGCCGAGATGTCGATCAAGCTGTCGATGTTCGGACAGGCGCTTGAGGGCGGCCACGAGCTGGCCCTCGCCAACGTCCGTCCGGTCGTCGAGGCCGCCGCCGCCATCGGCACCACCGTCACGCTGGACGCCGAGGACCACACCACCCTCGACTCGATGTTCGCCATCCACGAGGAGCTGCGGAAGGACTTCCCGCAGACCGGCTGTGTGATCCAGGCCTACCTGTTCCGCACCGAGGCCGACGCCCGCCGCCTCGCCGAGAGCGGCAGCCGCGTCCGTCTGGTGAAGGGCGCCTACAAGGAGCCCGCCGAGGTCGCGTACCAGCAGAAGGCCGAGACCGACAAGGCGTACGTCCGCATCCTGAAGATCCTGATGGAGGGCGAGGGGTACCCGATGATCGGGTCCCACGACCCGCGGCTCATCTCGATCGCCCAGGAGCTCGCACGCACGGCCGGGCGCAAACTGGACGAGTACGAGTTCCAGATGCTCTACGGCATCCGCAGCGACGAGCACGTGCGGCTCGCCGCCGAGGGCCACCGCATGCGCGTCTACACCGCGTACGGCACCGACTGGTACGGCTACTTCATGCGCCGCCTGGCGGAGAAGCCGGCCAACCTCGTGTTCTTCCTGCGAAGCATGATCACACGTGGCTGATTCCACTTGGCTGTGCCGCGGCTTCGGCCGGGGGTCCGGGGGTTGTCCCCCGGACAGGCACAGCGCCCGCTCGATCCTCACCAAGCGCTGAGACCGAACACCCGCTCGACTCAAGGAGTTACGGAAAAAATGGACGCTGTGACCCAGGTCCCCACCCCCGTCAACGAGCCGGTGCACGGCTACGCCCCCGGCTCGCCCGAGCGCGTCCGCCTGGAGGCCAAGCTCAAGGAGCTGGCCGAGAACCCGATCGACCTGCCGATGACGATCGGCGGCGAGCGGCGCATGGGCGGCGGCGACCGTTTCGACGTCGTGCAGCCGCACAACCACAAGGCGCGCATCGGCACCTACGCCAACGCCACGCAGCAGGACGCACAGGACGCCGTGGACGCGGCCCTCGCCGCCGCTCCCGCCTGGCGCGCGATGGCCTTCGACGACCGCGCCGCGATCATCCTGCGCGCCGCCGAGTTGCTGGCCGGTCCCTGGCGCGAGACGCTGGCCGCCTCCACCATGCTCGGCCAGTCGAAGACCGCCCAGCAGGCCGAGATCGACACCCCGTGCGAGCTCGT
The DNA here is from genome assembly GCF_042871525.1 of Streptomyces sp. NPDC005784. Taxonomy (NCBI): domain Bacteria; kingdom Bacillati; phylum Actinomycetota; class Actinomycetes; order Kitasatosporales; family Streptomycetaceae; genus Streptomyces; species Streptomyces sp. NPDC005784. Next base: position 241,012 of record NZ_JBIAIQ010000010.1, on the reverse strand, counting down.
CGACTTCTGGCGCTTCAACGTCCACTACGCCCGCCAGATCCTCGCCGAGCAGCCGCCGGCGAACTCCCCGGGCGTGTGGAACCGGATGGACCACCGTCCGCTGGAGGGCTTCGTCTACGCGATCACGCCCTTCAACTTCACGGCGATCGCGGGCAACCTGCCCACCGCTCCGGCGCTCATGGGCAACGTCGTCGTGTGGAAGCCGTCCCCGACGCAGACCCACGCCGCCGTGCTGCTGATGCAGCTCCTGGAGGAGGCGGGCCTGCCCAAGGGCGTCATCAACCTCGTCACCGGTGACGGCATCGAGGTCTCCAAGGTCGCACTGGAGCACCGCGACCTCGCCGGCATCCACTTCACCGGCTCGACCAAGACCTTCCAGTACCTGTGGAAGACGGTCGGCAACAACATCGAGAAGTACCGCTCCTACCCGCGTCTGGTCGGCGAGACCGGCGGCAAGGACTTCGTGGTCGCCCACCCGTCGGCCGACCGCGCGGTCCTCAAGACCGCCCTGACCCGCGGCTCCTTCGAGTACCAGGGCCAGAAGTGCTCGGCGAGCTCCCGCGCCTACGTCCCGGCCTCCATCTGGAACTCCGGTTTCAAGGAGGAGTTCGCGGCCGAGGTCGACTACCTGACCATGGGTGACGTCACCGACCTGTCGAACTTCATCGGCGCGGTCATCGACGAGCGGTCCTTCGCCAAGAACAAGGCCGCCATCGACCGTGCGAAGGCCGACCCGACCTGCACGATCGTCGCGGGCGGCTCGTACGACGACTCCGTCGGCTACTTCGTGCGCCCGACCGTCGTCGAGTGCTCGGACCCGGAGAACGAGGTCTTCACGACCGAGTACTTCGGCCCCTTCCTCGCCGTGCACGTCTACGAGGACGACAAGTACGACGAGATGCTGACCCAGATGGAGTCGGCGTCCGACTACGCGCTCACCGGCGCGGTCATCTCCGGCGACCGCGCGGCGGCCGCGTACACGATGGAGAAGCTCCGCTACGCGGCGGGCAACTTCTACATCAACGACAAGTCGACCGGCGCCGTCGTCGGCCAGCAGCCCTTCGGCGGCGGCCGTGCCTCCGGCACCAACGACAAGGCGGGCGCCCCGCAGAACCTGATGCGCTGGACGCTGACCCGCGCCATCAAGGAGACGCTGGTTCCGCCGACCGACTACGGCTACCCGCACATGGGCTGACAGCCGAACGAGGCCGCCGGCCCCCGGGCCGGCCGCCCGTCACCCACTCCGCCCCCGCCCCACGGTCTCCCCCGTCCGTGGTGCGGGGGCGGTTCCAATGTCAGCGGCCGCACGGACCGATGTCTTGAGGGAGGCGGTGACGGCGGCGTCGCGGTGATCCACAGTCCCGTGCCGCGGCGGGCGCGGCGCTATCCGGGGAACTCCGTCCGTTCCCACCACTCGTACACGGGCAGCCTGCCCTCCGGCGAGTCCGCGTGACGCGGGGTCGCCCTGAAGTGTTCGTATCCGCCGCGCAACTGGATCTTCACGTCCGATCCGGGGGCCGGGACGGGGACGATCCGTTCGGGCAGGTCGTCCGGGCCGCCCTCAAGCAGTGCTCTGGTCGTGTCGCTCATGACGTCACCGTTCCCTGTGCCGGAGCCCGATGTGGCATGCCTCGCGGAGGATCAGTCGTGCGGGTGATCCGCTGCCCGGTCGTCGGCTGTCGGATTCCGGTCGAGGAAGTCCCGGACGAGGACCGCGATCTGCGCCGCGTGCGTCTCCAGGGCGAAGTGCCCCGTGGGGAGCAGATGGATCTCCGCGTTCGGGAGGTCCCGGCGGAAGGCGAGGGCGCCCTCCGGGACGAAGATCTCGTCGTGGCCGCCCCAGACCGCCAGGAGCGGGACCTGGCTGGTGCGGAAGTACTCCTGGAACGCAGGGTAGAGCGCGAAGTTGGAGCCGTAGTCGGAGATCAGGTCGAGCTGGATCTCCGGCTGGCCGGGACGGGCCATCAGGGCCGCGTCGTGCTCGTAGGCGTCGGGGCTGACCAGTGCCGGGTCCGGTACGCCGGTCAGGTACTGCCACCGGATGCCGTCCGGGCTGCTGATCGCCCGCACCGGCGCCTCCGTCCCGGGTGTGCGCTCAGCGATCAGCGCCAGCACCGGCGCCCAGGCGTCCGCGCCCAGCCCCTCCTCGTACGCGTTGCCGTTCTGCGTGATGATCGCGGTCACCCGTTCGGGGTGCGCGAGCGCCAGGCGCAGACCGATCGGGGCGCCGTAGTCCTGGATGTAGAGCGCGTACTCCTTGAGGCCGAGCTGCTCGGTGAACTCCTCGGTGATCTCGGCCAGCCGGTCGAAGGAGTACGGGAAGTCGGCGGCCGCCGGGGCGGCCGAACGGCCGAAGCCGAGATGGTCGGGGGCGACCAGGTGGTAGCGGTCGGAGAGCAGCGGCAGCAGGTCCCGGAACATGTGCGAGCTGGCCGGGAAGCCGTGCAGGAGAAGCAGGACGGGCGCGTCCGCGGGGCCCGCCTCGCGGTAGGCGATCCGGTGACCGCGGACGGTGGTGGTGCGGTGGTGGACCGGCCGGACGTGGTGGACCGAGTGGCTGCTCATGATCGGATCCCCTAACCCCTGAGAGCGTCTTTAGTGGTGAGAGAAGTCCATCACGTGGCTCTATAACCGGTCAAGCGATTTTGAGCAGTTAGAAGTCGATGTGGGGCGCCGGCTATCGGTGCGGGCCGGGCGTCGCCTCCCGGGTCGGTGACGTGAGAGGGCTGGGATTCCTGTCTCCCGTGTGAATACTGGCCGGATGGCCATCCGACTGCGGACCGCTCACACGGCGGACCTCGCCCCCGCCGAACTCCGCGCCGCCCGCGCCCTGTTGGAGGACGCCTTCGACGGGGACTTCAGGGACGAGGACTGGGATCACGGACTCGGCGGCCTGCACGTCCTGGTCCATGACGGCCGGGGCCTCGCGGCGCACGGCTCGGTGATCCAGCGGCGCGTCCTGCATCGCGGCCGCTCGCTGCGGGTCGGGTACGTGGAGGCCGTCGGAGTCCGCGAGGACGTGCGCCGCACGGGGCTCGGCGGGCGGGTGATGGCCGAGCTGGAACGGATCATCGAGGGCGCGTACGGGCTCGGCGCGCTCTCCGCGAGCGAGGACGGGGCCGCCCTGTACGCGGCCCGGGGCTGGCAGCTCTGGCCGGGCCACGTCTGCGTGCTCGCGCCGGACGGAGCCGTCCGCCTCCCCGACGAGGAGGGCACCACCTTCGTCCGTCCCGGCGCGGCCATGGGCCCCCTCGACCCGGCGTACGCGCTGGTCTTCGACTGGCGGGACGGCGACGTGCTCTGACCGTCGCTGTGGCCGAAGTCCCAGGTCGGAGCGGTGTGACGTAATCCGCCGTCTCAGATAGTAGGAAGTCCGAGTAATTGTGGAGACAGATGCCCGGTCCTCGCCTAGCTTTGTAGGAGCCGAACGTCTCGCTCGACCAAGCGAATGGCGGTCGTGAGCCGGAGCCCCTGGCAGGCAACCCCTGCGGCACCGCTCCCCGCCCCTTCCGGCGTCTCGTAAATCCCTCACCGCACTTCCGGCCGCCCGCGTGGGTCCCGCCGGAGGCAAGGAGTCGATTCATCATGGCCGAGACGACCGTCCGCCGAGTCCGTCACCTCTCTCGCACGAGCAGCGAGTCCGACCGCAAGAACGCCGCCGCCGCGCTCCAGCGCGCCCTCGACCGCAGGGACAACGGCGGAGCGACGGGCCACTGAGGCCCGCCGCCCTCTCGACCGGGAGCCGCACCCGCCGGGGTGCGGCGCGGGGTCATGCCCCGCGCCGCGCCTCGGAGTACGTCCTCGCGCGCGGGTGCTCAGCTCCCGCGCCGCACCTCGAAGTGGTCGACGCGCTCGCCGCTCTGGGCCAGCGCCGACACCTTGAGCCGGGGTGAGGAACCCGTCTCCGCCTCCACCGAGAGGAAGGAGAAGCCGGTGTACCGCACGCGCGACCACTCCACCGTGTCCGGCTTCTGCTGCTTCGACTTCGTCCAGTGGAAGGTCTCCACGGACTCGCGGCGCGTGACCTTGCCCTCGTAGCTGTCCTTGACCCCCATGGGGAAGCGGTAGAGGCTCTTGCCCGCCCCGCCCGCCGTGACGTACACGATCCCGTCCCGGGTCGGATCGGTCGAGGCGCCCACCGGCACCTGCTTGCCCACCCCGCCGCCCTTGATGGCGTCGGTGCGCTCGTACACGTGGTTGTGTCCGTTGATCACCAGGTCCACCTGGTGCTTGGCGAACAGCGGCACCCAGGCGTCGCGCACACCGCCGTCGGAGGCGTGCGTCGACGTCGAGTAGGCGCAGTGGTGGAAGAAGACGACGACGAAATCGACCTGCCCGCGCAGCTCCCCGAGCCTCTTGTCGAGCCAGGCCGTCTGCCGGCCGCCCGAATAGCCCTTGTTGGCGGGGATCTCGTAGGACACGTCGTTGGCGTCCAGCGCGACGATGCCGACGTTGCCGTAGACGAAGGAGTAGACGCCCGGCGCGTGCCGGCTGTCGAAGCCGTTGCCGGGGAGTGTCCAGCGCGCGGACTGGCCGCCGTAGCCGTTCGGCGAGTACCAGGCCTCCATGTCGTGGTTGCCGGTCGTCACCATCCACGGCACCGTCTTCGCCACCGTCTCCGTCTGCTTGAGGAACAGGTCCCAGGCGGCCGGGTCGTAGGTGTCCGAGTCCTGGCCGAGCCCGACCCCGTCCGCGTAGCAGATGTCGCCCGCGTGCAGATGGAAGGCCGGGCCGCGGCCGAGGAGCACCTTGTCGTTGGCGAGCGCGTCGGGAGTGACGCCCTGGTCCCCGAAGGCGGTGAACACGAACTTCTCGGGGTGGGCGGGGGCCGTGCGGAAGTGGCCGATCGTGGAGTGCCGCTCCTTGCTCGCCGGGTCGAAGCCCTCGTGGCCGACGCCGTAGTAGTACGTCGTCCCGGGGCGCAGCCCGTCGAGTGCCGCGTGCAGGTAGTACTGGTCCAGGGCCGCCCGCTGCCCGGCGAGGCCCGGCGTGTGCAGGTCGCGGACCTCGGCCTCGATCCTGCGGCTCAGCGCCCAGGGTGTCGGACCCACCCGGATGTACGGCTTCCTGACCGCGACAGGCACCTGCCAGGAGATTCGCATCTGGGTCTTCGGGTCCGCGCCGAAGGCGAGGTGGCGGCCGAACGGAGTGACGGACCAGCCGGGTACCCGGCTGGTGGTCGGGTGCGGGGACGAGCCGGACATCGCTCGCGAGGGAGTCCCGGTGCCCGAGCCGCAGCCGGCCAGCAGCCCGCCGCCCGCGAACGCGCTCGCCGCCACGAGGGCGCGGCGCCGCGTGAGCCTCGTCCTCAGGTACTCGTACTGCTCCGCCATGCTCATGTCGCGTGCGAGCTCGTGCGGGATGCCGACATCGGGAACGGGGAGTCCGGGGGGAGTCCCCCTGGAGGGAGCGGTCATGTCTGGAAAGTTCCCATCGTGCGCCAACGGCGTTCATGCGTACGGGTGAACACCGGTCGAAGGGTAGGCGTGTTCCGACACCGACCCGTCCGTATGGCGGACATCGCGTGTCATCCCATGGGACAAGGAGTACGGTGCCGTCATGTCTCGCAGCATCGATCTCGCAGTGATCCCCGGTGACGGCATCGGCCAGGAAGTCGTGGCCCAGGGGCTCAAAGTCCTCTCCGCCGTCCTTCCGCAGGACGTGAAGCTGGAGACCAAGGAGTTCGACTTCGGCGCCCGGCGCTACCACGCCACCGGTGAGACCCTCACCGACGCCGACCTCGACGCCCTGAAGGGGCACGACGCCATCCTGCTCGGCGCGATCGGCGACCCCTCGGTCCCGTCCGGTGTCCTGGAGCGCGGCTTCCTGCTCAAGCTCCGCTTCGCCTTCGACCACCACGTCAACCTGCGTCCGTCGAAGCTCCTGCCCGGCGTCGAGACCCCGCTCGCCGGTCAGCCCCAGATCGACTTCGTCGTGGTCCGTGAGGGCACCGAGGGCCCGTACACCGGCAACGGCGGCACCATCCGCAAGGGCACCCCGCACGAGATCGCCACCGAGGTCTCCGTCAACACGGCGTTCGGCGTCGAGCGGGTCGTCCGTGACGCGTTCGCCCGTGCGCAGGCCCGCCCGCGCAAGAAGCTGACGCTGGTCCACAAGAACAACGTGCTGACCTTCGCGGGCCACCTCTGGACCAACGTCTTCAACAAGGTGGCCGAGGAGTTCCCCGAGGTCACCACGGACTACATCCACGTGGACGCGGCGACGATCTTCCTCGTCACGCAGCCCGAGCGCTTCGACGTGATCGTCACCGACAACCTCTTCGGCGACATCATCACCGACCTCGCCGCGGCCGTCTCCGGCGGCATCGGCGTCGCCGCCTCCGGCAACATCAACCCGAGCGGCGAGTTCCCCTCGATGTTCGAGCCCGTGCACGGCTCGGCGCCCGACATCGCGGGCCAGGGCAAGGCCGACCCCAGCGCCACCGTCCTGTCCGTCGCCCTGCTGCTGCGCCACCTCGGCTACGAGGCCGAGGCCGCCCGCATCGAGGACGCCGTCTCCGTCGATCTCGCCGAGCGGGTCGGCAAGCCCGCCCGCAGCACGGAGGAAATCGGCGACGCGCTGGCCGTGCGAGTAGCCGGCTGACCCGCCGCACCGCCTACGTTCAGTAGCAGCCGCCGGGTCGCATCCGCACCCGGCGGCTTTTGCTGTGCCCTCGCCGGGTGACACCATCAATCCCTGGGCCGTCCCTGGGTCAAACCCGGGCCTTATCGACACCGTTTCGTCCACGGTTCTCCGCGCGCGATAATCGAGGGCGGAGCCGCGGAATGAGGGAATGCTCGGACGTCCTGACACTGGCCACTGGCAGTTCGGGCGTGAGCGCGGCCCGTCACATACAACCGGTGAAGGACAAAACCACTCATGACGCAGCCCACGATCGAGCTCAAGCCCTCCGCCAGTCCGCTCTCCGCCGCCGAGCGCGAGGCGATTCTGGTCAACCCCGGGTTCGGCCGGCACTTCACCGATCACATGGTGACCATCAAGTGGACCGAGGGCCGCGGCTGGCACGACGGCCAGCTCGTTCCGTACGGACCGCTCTCCCTCGACCCGGCGAACATGACCCTGCACTACGCGCAGGAGATCTTCGAGGGCCTCAAGGCCTACCGCCGGCCCGACGGCTCCGTCGCCACCTTCCGCCCCGACAAGAACGCCAGGCGCTTCCAGGCCTCCGCCCGCCGGCTCGGCATGCCGGAGCTGCCGGTGGAGACCTTCATCGAGGCCTGTGACGCGCTGGTCCGCCAGGACCGGGACTGGGTTCCCGCGCACGGTGGCGAGGAGTCCCTGTACCTGCGCCCGTTCATGATCGCGACCGAGGTCGGCCTCGGTGTGAAGCCCGCCAACGAGTACCTCTTCCTCGTGATCGCCTCGCCCGCCGGCGCCTACTTCGCCGGCGGTGTGAAGCCGGTGTCGATCTGGCTCTCCGAGGACCGCGTCCGCGCCGTTCCCGGTGGCATGGGCGACGCGAAGACGGGCGGCAACTACGCCGCCTCGCTGCTCGCCCAGAAGGAGGCCGCCGCCAAGGGCTGCGACCAGGTCTGCTACCTCGACGCGGTCGAGCACAAGTGGATCGAGGAACTCGGCGGCATGAACCTGTACTTCGTGTACGGCGACAGGATCGTCACCCCGTCCCTCACCGGCTCCATCCTGGAGGGCGTCACCCGCGACTCCCTGCTGACCGTCGCCCGTGACCTCGGCTACACCGCCGAGGAGGGCCGCGTCTCCATCGACCAGTGGCAGACCGACGCCGAGAACGGCACCCTCACCGAGGTCTTCGCCTGCGGCACCGCCGCCGTCATCACCCCCGTCGGCAACGTCAAGCGCGACGGCATCGAGTGGCACCAGTCCGGCGGCGAGCCCGGCAAGGTCACCCTCCGTCTCCGCGAGGCCCTGCTCGACATCCAGCGCGGCATCACCGAGGACAAGCACGGCTGGATGCACCCGCTGGGCTAGCCCGTCGGCGGGTGACACTTCACCCGCCCCTCGGCACCCCGCCCCTCGGCACGCCGTGTCTCCTGCCGGTCCCCGTCGCCCCAACAGGGTTACGGGGACCGGCTGTTCGTTCGACGCGTAGCGTCCTGGCGACACGGGTGTCCACAGATTCCACGGGGGGAGCGTGTCCTCCGCCACCTGGTTGAGCGACCTAAATCCTGCTTTCGGCGCGAGCCGGTTCCTGCCCGGGCTCGGCGCGGGGTGACGCGGACTTCGGCGAGAGGGCCAGGTAGACGATGCCGCCGACCAGTCCGGACAGGACGAAGCTGCAGTCCACCCCGCCGGTCAGGGACAGCAGCGGTCCCTCGTACGTCGGCAGGGACACGGCCAGCAGACCGACGAAGGCGCCCAGGGCCCAGGCCGCCGTGGCCCGGAGGTTCCAGCCGGACTTGTACCAGTAGACGCCGCCGCGGGAACGGCGGTTGAAGACCTGGAGGGCGTCGGGGTCGTAGACGCCGCGGCAGCGGACGAAGCCGATCAGCGTGATGACCGCCCACGGGGTGCCGATCGCGGTCAGCAGCAGGACGAAGGACGTCATCGCGGACTGGGCGTTCCAGGCGTAGTGGCCGACGAACACGCAGAGCATGGCGACGACGGCGACCGCGCAGGTGGCGCGGGCGCGCGAGGTACGGGGCAGGATCGCGTCGAGGTCGAGGCCCATCGAGTACAGCATCAGACCGGCGTTGCCCACCGAGCCCGCGGAGGCGGCCAGCAGCAGCGGGACCAGGTACCAGCCGGGGGACGCGGACACCAGCGGGCCCGCGTAGTCGAGGGCCGCGCGGGCCCCGTACGCCGTGAAGGTGCCGAAGAGCTGGGGGACCAGGAGACCGGCGATCAGGCCGAGCCAGGTGCCGTGCAGGACCGTACGGGAGGAGTGGCGCTCGGGGGAGATGTAGCGGGTGTAGTCGCCGAGCAGGGTGATGAACGCGATCGGGCCCGACAGGCCGGCCGCGACCGCCGCGAGCAGCCAGGTGGGCCAGAACGAGCCGAGCAGATAGCCGCCGGTCTCCGGGAGCGCCGCGGTGGTGAAGTGCGGGGCGTACGCGATCACGCCGACCACCAGCAGGGCCGTCATGCCGATCGCGAGGGCGCGGGACATGGCGAGCAGTACGCGGTAGCCGTAGACGGCGCCCGCGACGGTGGCGGCGGCCAGCAGCGCGTAGACGACGGCGTACGCCAGGCCGTTCGGCTCCAGGCCGAAGAGGCGGCCGAGGACGCCCACCATCACATCGCCGCCGATCCACACGGTCAGCGCGGTGTAGCCGAGCGCGAGGAGCAGGCCGACGACCGAGCCGACCAGCCGGCCGCGTACGCCGAACTGCGCGCCCGAGGAGGTCGAGAGGTTCGTGCCGGTCCGCAGCGAGACCAGGGCCAGCGGCGCGGTGAGCGCCGTCCCGACGACCGTGCCTGCCACGATCGAGCTCACGGACGACCACCAGTCGAGCCCGAACGAGGGCGGCAGCCAGCCGAAGATGATCACCCCGAGGCAGAGGTTGGAACCGAGCAGGATCGACACCAGGTCGCGGGGTCCGCTGGTGCGTTCCTCGTCGGGGATGGTGTCGACTCCGCGCTGTTCGATCGGCATGGCTGGTCTCCTTTGACGGCCGCCTGGCGTGGTGCGGTCAGCACCAAGAGTTAGAGCGGCGTTCAATGTGCCGCCTCAGGTGCTTGTCCGTCAATGTTTCCTTTCCATGAATCCGACGTTTAGAGTGTTGCTCTAACTGGAGGAAGGCGAGGAGGTGTCGTGGCGTGAGACTGACCCCCACGGAACGTGACCGACTGCTGCTGTTCTCGGCCGCCGAGCTGGCCCGTGCCCGCAAGGCGCGCGGACTGCGGCTCAACGTGCCGGAGGCCACCGCGCTGATCGCGGACACCGTCTGCGAGGCCGCCCGCGACGGCAGGCGGCTGGCCGAGGCCATCGAGGCGGCCCGGTCCGTCCTCGGCCCCGACGACGTCCTGCCCGGCGTCGCGGACGTCGTCACCGAGGTGCACGTCGAGGCCGTCTTCGACGACGGTTCCCGGCTCGCGGTCGTCTCGGACCCCATCGGCGGCGGACTCGGCGACCGGGCCCCGGGCGCTCTGCTGCCGGGGGCCGCGCACACCGAGCCCCCGGCGGTCCTGCGGCTGACGGTCACCAACACCGCGAGCGTGCCGGTGTCCGTCACCTCCCACTTCCACTTCTTCGAGGCCAACCCGAGGCTCGCCTTCGACCGGGCGGCCGTCTACGGCATGCGGCTCGCGGTGCCCGCCGGATCCTCCGTCCGCTTCGGCCCCGGCGAGAGCGCCGAGGTCGGCTTCGTGCCCATCGGCGGCGGGCGGATCGCGATCGGCTTCGCCGGTCTGGTCGACGGCCCGCTGGACGCCCCCGGAGCGAAGGAGGAGGCCTTGCGCAGGGCCGCCGCCTGCGGATACCTCGGAGTTGAAGGGCCCGGTGGTCACCCGGGAGTTGAAGGGCCCGGTGGTCACCCGGGAGTTGAAGGAGCCGGCGGACACCCCGGAGCCGGCGGTCACCCCGGAACCGAAGGCGCCGGCGGTCACCCCGGAACCGAAGGCGCCGGCGGTCACCCCGGAACCGAAGGAGTCGGCCGATGAGTATCGATCCCTACGCCTACGCCGCCACCCACGGCCCCCGCGCCGGTGACCGGGTCCGCCTCGGCGACTCCGGGCTGACGATCCGCGTCGAGTCCGACGCCCAGCTGCACGGAGACGAGTTCCTCGCCGGATTCGGCAAGACCGCGCGCGACGGGCTGCACCTCAAGGCCGCCGCCGTACGGGACACCTGCGACGTCGTCATCAGCAACGTGGTGGTGATCGACGCAGTCCAGGGCATCCGGAAGGTGTCCATCGGCATCCGCGAGGGCCGGATCTGCTCGATCGGGCGGGCCGGCAATCCCGACACCCTCGACGGCGTCGACGTCGTGGTCGGCACCGGCACGTCCATCGTCTCCGGCGAGGGGCTCATCGCCACCGCCGGAGCCGTCGACACGCACGTCCATCTGCTCTCGCCGCGCATCATGGAGGCCTCCCTCGCCTCCGGCGTCACCACGATCATCGGCCAGGAGTTCGGCCCGGTGTGGGGCGTCGGCGTCAACTCGCCCTGGGCGCTGCGCCATGCGTTCGGCGCCTTCGACGCCTGGCCGGTCAACATCGGCTTCCTGGGCCGTGGTTCGTCCTCCGACAGCGCGCCGCTGATCGAGGCCCTCGCCGAGGGCGGCGCGAGCGGCTTCAAGGTCCACGAGGACATGGGCGCCCACACCCGGGCGCTGGACACGGCCCTGCGGGTCGCCGAGGAACATGACGTCCAAGTCGCCCTGCACAGCGACGGGTTGAACGAGTGCCTGTCGGTCGAGGACACCCTGCGGGTGCTCGACGGACGCACCATCCACGCCTTCCACATCGAGGGCTGCGGCGGCGGACACGTGCCCAACGTCCTGAAGATGGCGGGCGTCCCGAACGTCATCGGCTCCTCCACCAACCCCACCCTGCCCTTCGGCCGGGACGCGGTCGCCGAGCACTACGGCATGATCGTCTCCGTCCACGACCTGAAGACCGACCTGCCCGGCGACGCCGCCATGGCCCGCGACCGCATCCGCGCCGGGACCATGGGCGCCGAGGACGTGCTGCACGACCTGGGCGCCATCGGCATCACCTCCTCGGACGCGCAGGGCATGGGCCGCGCCGGCGAGACCGTCCGCCGCACCTTCGCCATGGCCGGGAAGATGAAGGCCCAGTTCGGCGCTCCGGAGGACCACGACAACGAACGCGTCCTGCGTTACATGGCCAAACTGACCATCAACCCGGCGATCGCTCATGGGCTTGCCCACGAGGTCGGCTCCATCGAGACCGGCAAGCTCGCCGACATCGTGCTGTGGCGGCCCGAGTACTTCGGCGCCAAGCCGCAGCTCGTCCTGAAGTCCGGCTTCCCGGCCTACGGAGTCGTCGGCGACCCCAACGCCGCCACCGACACCTGCGAACCCCTGGTCCTCGGGCCGCAGTTCGGGGCGCACGGCGCGACGCCGGCCGAGATCTCGGTGGCCTTCGTCGCCCAGGCGGCGCTCGACCAGGGCAACGACACCATGCCCACCCGCCGTCGCCGCGTGGCGGTCCGCGGCACCCGCGGCATCGGTCCCGCCGACCTGCGCCTCAACTCCCGTACCGGAGCGGTCGACGTGGATCAGCGCACCGGCCTGGTCACCCTCGACGGCGACCCGCTGCGCTCCGAACCCGCCGACTCGGTCTCCCTCAACCGCCTGTACTTCTTGTAATCGACACAGCCTCTAAGGATCACCCATGTCTGCTGCCGCCGACGGCTTCCGCATGCCCGCCGAGTGGACCCCGCACGAGCGCACCTGGATGGCGTGGCCGGGCCCCAACCCCACCTTCGACAACCCGGAGGACCTCGCCGGGTCCCGGGCGGCCTGGGCGGCGGTGGCCCGCGCGGTCCGCCGCTTCGAACCGGTCACCGTGGTCTGCGGTCCGGGCCAGTCCGCGGCGGCCGCCGAACTCCTCGGCCCCGGCATCGACACCGTCGAGCGGGAACTCGACGACGCCTGGATGCGCGACATCGGCCCCACCTTCCTCACCGACGGGCAGGGTCGACTCGCGTCCGTGGACTGGACGTTCAACGGTTGGGGCGCCCAGGACTGGGCCCGCTGGGAGCACGACTCCAAGATCGGTGCCGAGGTCGCGGACCTGGCGGGGGCGAAGACGTACGCCTCGCGGCTGGTCAACGAGGGCGGCGCGATCCACGTCGACGGCGAGGGCACCGTGCTGCTCACCGAGACCGTGCAGCTCGGCCCGGAGCGCAACCCCGGCTGGACCCGCGAGCAGGTCGAGGCGGAGATCCACGCCCAGCTCGGCACCCGCAAGGCGATCTGGCTTCCGCGCGGCCTGACCGGCGACTACCCCCCGTACGGTTTCGGCACGCTCGGCCATGTCGACATCGTCGCAGCCTTCGCCCGGCCGGGCGTGATCGTCGCGCACTCCCAGCAGGACCCCGCGCACCCCGACCACGAGGTGAGCCGGGAGGTCATCGGGCTGCTCAAGGCGCAGACCGACGCGCGCGGACGCGGTATCGAGGTAGTCGAGGTCCCGGCCCCGACCGTCCTGGAGGCCGACGGGCACTGGGCCGACTACTCGTACATCAACCACTACCTCTGCAACGACGGCGTCGTGCTGTGCGGCTTCGACGACCCGCGCGACGAGATCGCGGCGGGCATCTTCCGGCGGCTCTTCCCCGAGCGGACCGTGACGCTGGTGGACGCACGTACGATCTTCGCGGGTGGTGGTGGCATTCACTGCATCACCCAGCAGCAGCCGAAGGTCTGAAAACGGGAGTCACGGATGGCCGGTGCGCGGAAGAACGCGCCACCGCGCGAGGAGGTCCTCGCCGCCGCCATGGAGATGATCGCCGAGCGCGGTCTGGAGAAGCTCACCATGGCGGCGCTCGGCCGCGAGGTCGGCATGAGCAGCGGCCACCTCCTCTACTACTTCCGCTCCAAGGACGAGCTGCTGCTGCGCACCCTGGAGTGGAGCGAGGGCCGCCTCGGCGCCGAGCGCGGCCGACTGCTCGCCGCGCGCGGAACCGCCCGCGAGCGCCTGGACGCCTACGTCGAGCTGTACGTCCCCGACGGCCACCGGGACCCGCACTGGACCCTCTGGCTGGAGGTGTGGAACCACTCCCAGAACGCGGACGACGACGCCCGCGAACGACAGGTCGCCATCGAGGGCGCCTGGCACCGGGACCTCGTCGCGCTGCTCGCCGAGGGTGTCTCGCGCGGCGAGTTCCGCGCCGTCGACCCGGACCGCTTCGGCGCCCGGCTGCGCGCCCTGCTCGACGGCTTCTCCATCCATGTCGCGATCGGCCTGCGTGGCACCGGCCGTGACCAAGTCCTCTCCCACGTACGGGAGTTCCTCGACGAGTCACTGGGCTGAACGGTGTTCGCGGACGGTCGATCAGACATCCGGGTTGTACGTAATCGAACGCATTGACCCTGGGATCGCGGTGCGGTTGTATCCAGGTGCGCCCCTGGTGCGGGACCGGGGCGGACACCGTCCCGGGGGGCGACGTGAGGAAATCGACGTTGTGGAGCGCCGTCGCGCTGGCCGCAGTGTGCACGCTGACAGGCACGACCGCGCAGGCCGCGCCGGCCGGGATCGCGCGGGTCAGCACGGACACCGGGGGCGGCCAGCTGGCGGGCGCGTCGAGCGGCGCCACGGTCAGCGCCGACGGCCGGTACGCCGCCTTCCTCTCCGCCGACCCGACGGGCGGCTACGACACCCGTCTGTACGTGAAGGACCTGCGCACCGGCGCGCTGAGCCGGGTGCCCGAGGATCTGCTGTACACCACGCACGCGGTGATCAGTGCGAACGGCCGGCGCGTCGCGTACTCCGACGGCAACCGCTATCCGAAGCCGTACGTCTACGACCGCGCGACCGGAGAGACCCAGCTGCTGTGGCCCGCGCAGCTGCCCGACGACAGCCTGTACGAACTGGGCGAGGCCGCCGCGATCAGCGCCGACGGACGCCATGTCGCCTACACGATCGGCAATCGCCACGGTGACGAGTACGCGCGGGTCCTCTACGTCCGCGACCTGGCCACCGGCACCGACGAGCGGATCTCGCCGGTGCCGCCCACGGGCATGATCACCGGCGCCTCGCTCAGTGCCGACGGCCGCACCGTCGCCTACGGACTGCTCGTGCGCGGCGACCGGGGCGCCGCCGTCCAGATCTACAGCGAGAACCGGGACACGGGCGGGACGCGCCGTGTGGATACCGGGGACCCGGCCGGACTCGTCCGCCTCTCCACCGACGGCCGCAGGATCCTGTTCGACTCCACCGCGCAGGACGGGACGACGGGCGCGTACATCCGAGATCTGCGCACCGGCGCTGTCCGGCGGATCGCCGACACCGAAGCCGCGGCCGCCGACGGCACCCTGCGGCACGTCCTGCTGACCGAGGACACCGGCCCGGTGCTGCTCGACCGGCGCACCGGCGCACGGCGCTCCGCCGGACCGGCGGGATCGACCGCCCTGCCCGGCGCGGTGACCCGGAACGGCCGAGCCGTCGTCCTCGCCTCCACCGCCGAGGATCTGGTGCCCGGCGACACCAACGGCGTCGCGGACGTGTTCGTCGTACGTCCGAGCTGACCTTGTAGCCCAGTGCTCGCATCCTGAGACACCCTGTGAGCACGGGGGCGGTATGTGCCAGACTGCCCCCGTGCTCTCGTTCGCCACGATTATTGGCAGCAGGCGCGCCGGTCCGCAGTGACCGCCACGTACGACCAGGTACGGGCGGACACCGTCGTTCTCGACCCGCGCGCAGACCTCTCGCACCCGCGAGGGGTTTTTCGCATTTCTGGCCCACCATCAGCCGGGAGTGCAGCGCGAGGGATCATTGGGGGACGGTGGAGCCGGTCATTCCGGTAGACCGAGTTCAATACAGGAGCCTTGAGACCATGACGGAAACCAGCGAGCTCGACGATGCGTTCCACGTCTTCGACACGACACTGCGCGACGGCGCGCAGCGCGAGGGCATCAACCTCACCGTGGCGGACAAGCTGGCCATCACGCGGCACCTGGACGACTTCGGGGTGGGCTTCATCGAGGGCGGCTGGCCCGGCGCCAACCCCCGCGACACCGAGTTCTTCGCCCGCGCCCAGCAGGAGATCGACTTCAAGCACGCCCAGCTCGTGGCCTTCGGAGCGACCCGCCGGGCCGGTGCCAAGGCCTCGGAGGACCCCCAGGTCAAGGCACTCCTGGACTCGGGGGCCCCGGTGATCACCCTGGTCGCCAAGGCGCACGACCGGCACGTGGAGCTCGCCCTGCGCACCACCCTGGAGGAGAACCTGGAGATGGTCCGCGACACCGTCTCCCACCTGGTCGCCCAGGGCCGCCGCGTCTTCGTCGACTGCGAGCACTTCTTCGACGGCTACCGCGCCAACCCCGGTTACGCCAAGGCGGTCGTCCGGGCCGCCGCGGAGGCCGGAGCCGACGTCGTCGTCCTGTGCGACACCAACGGCGGCATGCTCCCGGCGCAGATCCAGGCCGTGGTCGCCACCGTCCTCGTCGACACCGGTGCCCGGCTCGGCATCCACGCCCAGGACGACACCGGCTGCGCCGTCGCCAACACCCTGGCCGCCGTCGACGCGGGTGCCACCCACGTCCAGTGCACCGCCAACGGCTACGGCGAACGCGTCGGCAACTCGAACCTGTTCCCCGTCGTCGCGGCCCTGGAGCTCAAGTACGGCAAGAAGGTGCTCCCCGAGGGCGCCCTGCGCGAGATGACCCGGATCTCGCACGCCATCGCCGAGGTCGTCAATCTGACCCCTTCCACCCACCAGCCGTACGTGGGGGTGTCGGCGTTCGCCCACAAGGCGGGCCTGCACGCCTCCGCGATCAAGGTCGACCCGGACCTGTACCAGCACATCGACCCCGAGCAGGTCGGCAACACCATGCGGATGCTGGTCTCCGACATGGCGGGCCGCGCCTCCATCGAGCTCAAGGGCAAGGAACTCGGCATCGACATCAGCGACGACCGCGAACTGGTCGGTCGCGTCGTCGAGCGGGTCAAGGAGCGCGAACTGCGCGGCTACACCTACGAGGCCGCCGACGCGAGCTTCGAACTCCTGCTGCGCGCCGAGGCCGAGGGCAAGGCGCGCACGTACTTCGAGGTCGAGTCCTGGCGGGCCATCGTCGAGGACCGCCCCGACGGCAGCCACGCCAACGAGGCCACGGTCAAGCTCTTCGCCAAGGGCGAGCGCATCGTCGCCACCGCCGAGGGCAACGGCCCGGTCAACGCCCTCGACCGCGCCCTGCGGGTGGCCCTGGAGACGCTCTACCCCCAGCTCGCCAAGCTGGAGCTGGTCGACTACAAGGTCCGCATCCTGGAGGGCAAGCACGGCACGTCCTCCACCACCCGCGTCCTCATCTCCACCTCCGACGGCACGGGGGAGTGGTCGACGGTAGGCGTGGGGGAGAACGTCATCGCCGCCTCCTGGCAGGCCCTGGAGGACGCGTACACCTACGGACTGCTGCGCGCGGGCGTGGAACCCGCGTCGTAACCCTCCTCGAACGCGGGAGGGGCGCGTGCTCGAACGCCGGAGAGGCCGAGAACCGCACCCCTCCGGCGTTCACCGCGCTTCAGCCCCTCCGGCGTGCCGGGTGTACCGGGCGTGCCGGACGGTTACTGGAGATGCCACTTCTGGTTGGCAGCCCCCGTGCACGACCAGATCTGTGCCCGCGCGCCGTTCGCCGACGAGTTGTCCGTGACATCCAGACACTTGTTGGCCGCCGTATTCACCACATCACCGGTGGCGGAGTTGTACGACCACTGCTGTGCGGCGGTTCCGTTGCAGTCGTACAACTGCACCTTCGCGCCGTCGGCCGTCGACCCCGATGTGACGTCGAGGCACTTCCCGAGCGAGCGCACCGATCCGTCGGTCTGGACCGTCCAGGACTGCGCGGCGGACCCGTTGCAGTCGTAGAGCTGGACCGCCGTGCCGTTGGCGCTCGAACCGCCCGCCACATCCAGGCACTTGCCGGCCAGCCCGACGAACGCCCCCGACTGACTGCCCCCGCCCGACTGCGTCCCGGACCAGGTGAACGTCGCCGACGTCTTGCCCGGAAGTGAATAAGTCGCGTGCTGGCCACCCCAGTTGATGGTGACCGACTTGGCGGCCGAGCCGTCGTTGTAGGCGATCAGCGCCTTCGACCCGTCCGGGTTGCGCCAGGCGACGTTCGGGACGGCCGAGGACGCCGTGGAGGCGATCCGCTGCGCCCCGGGCCGGACGAACTTCGTGAGATGCCCCATCGTGTAGTACTCGACCGTGTAGTCGACGGTCCCGCTCGCCCCGTCCCCGTTGTGCACGGTGATCAGCCCGGTGCAGGTGCCGCAACCCCCGTTGTGCGGGCCCTTGTTCTGGTCCACGGCGAGCGACCACTTGGTCACCGACTTCGCCCAGTTCCGGGTGTAGTCGACGATGTTGAGCATGTCCTCGCGCTGCTGGTTGGCGATCCAGGTGCCGCCGGAGTGCTCGGTCCCGAAGGCGTCGAGGCCCGGGTACTGGTTGTGCACGCTCGTCTGCTTGGTGACGTCACCGCCGTACCCGTGCCACGCTATCCCGCCGAAGTTGGGGTTCGAGCGGACCGCCGCGTCGTCGACGGTCTGCGCGGCGTAGGAGTCGTACACGTCCCAGTTCCAGTCGTGCGCCAGCACCTTCGTCGACAGACCGGACGCGTTGAGTTTCGGCAGCAGCTCGCTCTTCGTGAAGTAGGCGAGGCCCGAGGCGTTCCAGCTCATCGACGGATAGCCGGAGCAGCACGTCGGCTCGTTCTGGGCGGTCACGTACGACACGGGAACGCCCTGATCCTTGTACGCCTGAAGGTACTTGACGAAGTACGAGGCGTACGCGCCGTAGTCCTCCGACTTCAGCCAGCCGCCGTTCAGCGAGCCGCTGTCCTTCATCCAGGCCGGTGCCGTCCACGGCGAGGCCATCACCGTCAGGGCGGGATTGAGCTGGAGCGCCTGCTTGGTCAGCGGTACCACGTCCGCCAGGTCGTGCGCGATGGAGAACTGCGCCAGGTTCGGGTCGCTCTGCCCGGCCGGCACGTCGTCGTAGCTGTAGCCGTAGCGCGCGAGGTCCGAGGCACCCATCGGGTTGCGCAGGAAGGAGAGCCCGATCCCGTCCGTCGGCGAGAACAGTTTGCGCATCGTCGCGTCGCGGGTGCTCTGCGACAGCGCGCCGCTGCTGTTCATCAGCCAGGCCGCGGTGTCGGTGAAGGAGGCACCCCCGCCGGTGAAGGTCTGGTACCGGGTGTTCTCGTCGACGGTGATGTTCTCGCCGCTGCCGCCGCTGCCCGACTGGAAGGCGAACGGAGCCTGGGCCTGGAGCCCGCGTACGACATGGCGTCCGCCGTCGTCGTCCGTCGTCGTCAGATAGGTGGTGACCTGTTCACCGGCGGCGTGCGCGGGCGTGGCCGCCGTGAATCCCGCGGTGGCGAGCAGCCCGGCGACGATCAGCCGGACCGCCCGAGTGGATCTCCTGGTGGATCTCCTCATGGAGCGCCGCCCTTCTGGGGTGGGGGGGTGGGGGGCGTGCGAGGCGTGAGTAAATGACGACTGGGGGCCCACGTCAAGGGGTTGCGCGTTCATAGTTTGAAGGAACAACTGCCCTGATCCAGACGTGACTTGAGTGTGTACCGGTTCTGACGTGAAGTCTTGACGGGTTGCCGTGACGTCAGTTAACTCACGCCGTGATCTAAGTCGTAAGAAGAGCAAGTGATCACGAGAAGCACGTCTTCAAGAAGCACGTCATCTCAAGAAGCACGTCGTCCGAAGAACGTGACAGTCGAGGGGGGAACCCATTGACCGGGCTCGATCGGAATTCCGTACGAAGAACCGCTCTGCTGGCCGGTGCCGTGCTCATCGCCGGACTGCTGCCGCTCGCTTCGGCGGGAACGGCGGCGGCCGATGATCCCGCGCCCGTCCCGGTCGACCGCTTCGAGGGCGAGGTGCCCTTCGCGAGCCAGCCGGCCGACGGCATCTTCACCTGGGGCAGCGACAGCGACGACCCGCCGAATCTCGCCCTGACCGCACGGTCCGACGCGCCCGAGGGCGCCAAGGTCCTCACCGGCGACTACGACATCAGCGGCTACGGCGGGTTCACCCACGACTTCGCCGCCGGCCAGCCGGCGCACGACTGGTCCGCGCACAAGGGCATCCGCTTCTGGTGGGACGGCCACGACAACGCCAAGAAGATCGCCTTCGAGATCAAGGACGGCGGCGCCAACGGCGAGGCCTCCGAGCTGTGGACGACCTCCTTCACCGATGACTTCACCGGCTGGAAACAGATCGAGATCCCCTTCGCCGACTTCACTTATCGCACGGACTACCAGCCCGTCGGCGGTATCGACCAGGTCCTCGGCCTGACGCAGATGTGGGGATACGCCGTCACCCTCCCGGTCGGCGTCCAGGGGCAGTTCGCCATGGACGACGTCGAGCTGTACGGCAAGGCCGACCAGTCCCTGCGCGCCTCCGTCACCACCGACGCCGCCGTCTACCCGGTACGGGAGGGCGGCACCGCCGCCGTGCGGGTCTCCGTCGCCACCACCGGCTCCGCCCCGATCGACGAGCCCGTGACCGTCGGATACGAGAGCGCGGGCGGCACCGCCGAGCCGGGCAAGGACTACACCCAGGTCAAGGGTGAGATCACCTTCCCGGCGGGCACGACGTCCGGCGCGAGCCGCACCATCACGGTCCCGACCCTGCGTGACCGGTCAGCCGAAGCGGCCGAGACGATCCCCCTCAAGCTCACGGTGACCGGCGCCAAGGCCCCCGCAGAGACCCCGCAGGTCGTCATCGACGCCCACGGACTCCCGTACCTGGACCCGAAACTGCCCGTGAAGAAGCGGGTCGCCGACCTCGTCTCCCGGATGTCCCTGGAGGAGAAGGCCGGACAGATGACCCAGGCCGAGCGCGGCGCGATCGGCGCGGGCGGCGACATCGCCTCCTACGACCTCGGGTCGCTGCTCTCCGGCGGTGGCTCCACGCCGACCCCCAACACCGCCGAGGCCTGGGCGAAGATGGTCGACGGCTACCAACTGCGGGCACAGGCAACGCGGTTCCAGATCCCGCTGATCTACGGCGTGGACGCGGTGCACGGCCACAACAACCTCGCCGGCGCGACGGTCATGCCCCACAACATCGGCATCGGCGCCACCCGTGATCCCCAACTGGCGGAGCGGACAGGCGCGGTGACCGCGTCCGAGGTCCGCGCCACCGGTATCCCCTGGGACTTCGCCCCCTGCCTGTGCGTGTCCCGCGACGAACGCTGGGGCCGTTCCTACGAGTCCTTCGGCGAGGACCCGGCGCTCGTCCAGTCCATGGAGACGATCGTCCAGGGCCTCCAAGGCGCCCGCAGCGGCAAGGACTTGAAGGACGACGACAAGGTCCTCGCCACCGCCAAGCACTTCGTCGGTGACGGCGGCACCGGGTACGGCACGTCCACGACGGGCTCGTACACCCTCGACCAGGGCGTCACCAAGGTCACCCGGCAGCAGCTGGAGGCCGTTCACCTGGCGCCCTTCCGGACAGCGGTCGACCGCGGTATCGGCTCGGTCATGCCGTCCTACTCCTCGCTCGACATCATCGGCGACGGCCAGGGCCCGGTGAAGATGCACGCCCGCGCCGACATGATCAACGGCGTGCTCAAGGGCCGGATGGGCTTCGACGGCTTCGTCATCAGCGACTGGAACGCCATCGACCAGCTCCCCGGCGACTACGCCTCGCACGTCCGCACGTCCGTCAACGCGGGCGTCGACATGATGATGGTGCCGTACTCGTACAAGGACTTCCGCACGACGCTCATGGACGAGGCGAACGCCGGCCGCGTCAGCGAGCGGCGGATCGACGACGCCGTGTCGCGCATCCTCACCCAGAAGTTCAAGCTGGGCCTCTTCGAGAAGCCGTACGCGGACACGAGCGGCGCCTCGAAGATCGGCTCGGCCGCGCACCGGGCCGTGGCCCGGCAGGCGGCCGCCGAGTCCCAGGTCCTGCTGAAGAACACGGACGGCGTACTGCCGCTGAAGAAGTCTCAGAAGGTGTACGTCGCCGGTTCGAACGCCGATGACATCGGCAACCAGACGGGCGGCTGGACCCTCACCTGGCAGGGCTCGTCCGGCAACATCACCAAGGGCACCACGATCCTCCAGGGCATGCGGAACGCCGGCGGTGACGTCACCTACTCCAAGGACGCCTCGGCACCGACCGGCGGTTACGACGTCGGTGTGGTCGTCGTCGGCGAGACCCCGTATGCGGAGGGCGTCGGCGATGTCGGCAACGGCAACGACCTGGAGCTCACCGCGGCCGACAAGGCCGCCGTCGACAAGGTGTGCGCGGCCATGAAGTGCGCGGTGCTGATCGTCTCGGGCCGCCCGCAGCTCATCGGTGACCGGCTCGGCGCCGTCGACGCCCTAGTTGCCTCCTGGCTGCCGGGCACCGAGGGCGACGGTGTCGCGGACGTCCTCTACGGAAGGCGCGCCTTCACCGGGCAGCTCCCGGTCACCTGGCCGAAGTCGCAGGCCCAGGTGCCGATCAACGTCGGTGACACCTCCTACGACCCGCAGTTCCCGTACGGATGGGGTCTCACGACGCTCAGGAACGTACCGGGCGGCGGCACGGCCACCCTCCGGACGCTCGCCCTGGTGGCCTCGGCGGCGGAGCGGTCCGGTGCCGACGAGATCGCCCGCACGGCCGTGACGAAGGCCCGCCTGCTCGTCCAGCGGAAGATCGGCCCGTCGATCACCGCGGCGAACGCGGGACCCTTCGCGGACGCGGACCATCTTCTGCTGACCGGCCACTACGCGGAGGCGGTGGCGAAGCTGACGGAGGCGTACCGAGCGGGGTGAGGAAAAGCGTGGAGGGCCGGCCGGGGCTGAGCACCAGCCCCGGCCGGCCCGCGTTCCGGTCCCTGCTCGTTACGGCACGGTAGGTGCGGCGGGTGCGGCGGGTGCGGCGGGTGCAGCCGGCTCGGCAGGTGCAGCCGGTGCGGTCGTTGCCGTCGCCGCGGCGCTCCGGAGTTCCTTGGCCGCCTTGCGGGCCTGCAGGGCCTTGACCACGGTGTGCACGCGGATCGCGGTGAACACGAGCACCGCGGCACCGAGGAGCGCGCCGAAGGCCGACCCGTCCCGCGCCGCGGCGTAGAAGAGAGCGCCGCTGAAGGGGATGCCGACGGCGATGAGCAGCGGCTCGCGAACCCAGAACGGGAGAACGCGAATGATGAGTCCGATCATCCGGTCACTTCATCAGGTTCATGCCAGAAATCGCTGTGATGGAGGCCATAGTTCCGACAGGTGGAACCGAATCGTTTCGGGACGCCGGCCCATTGCCGATGCCACGACGGGCGGGCTCGGCACCGAGGAGTTCGGCCGGCCCCGGCCGCGGCGGGACGTCACCCTCCCGATGTCCAGTTTTGCTCTGGTTCGGGTAGCTTCAAAGGCATGAGGGCCGTAAGCACCCGAGGACTTCCGGGCCTGTTGGTCGCACTGATGCTCGCGGCCCTGGCGATGGTGTGGTTCCCGGCGCCCCGGGCCGACGCGGCGACCGACGTCTCCACCGTCGCGGCGGCCCTGCGAAAGGGCCCCGTCTATGTGGACCCGGCCGCCTCCGCCCAACTCTCCTCGTCGGAGGCCGACGCCCTCGCCGCCAAGATCAAGAAGGCGGACAAGCCGGTCTTCGTCGCCGTGCTCCCCGCGAACTTCCCCACCCAGAACCTCTTCCAGAACCTGCGCACCGCCACCGGTATCACCGGCCTCTACGAGATCAGGCTCGGCGACCGCTTCGACGCACGCGCCGACTCCTCGGTGATGTCCCGCCCGGCCGTGCAGAACCTCGTCACCAGCGTCCAGGGCGTGTCGGACGCGAACACCCAGCTGAACGAGTTCACCGACCGCGCGCTCGCCAACATCCACGGTTCGGCCCCCGCGAGCTGGGGCGGCGGCACGAACGGCACAGGTGTCTCGGCGGGGGCGCTCATCGCGGTGGGCGCGGTGGCCGTCGTCGGCGGCGCGGGCGCTTACACGGTCGTGCGCCGCAACCGGCGCCGCAAGGAGGAGGAGCAGCGGGCGGCGCTCGACAGGCTCCGCGTGGTCGTGGACGAGGACATCACCGCCTTCGGCGAGGAACTGGACCGGCTCGACTTCCACCCAGCGGAGGCGGGCGCAGACGACGCGATGCGCGCGGACTACGAACGCGGGCTGGACGCCTACGAGCAGGCGAAGTCCTTCATGGCCAAGGCCCGGCGCCCCGAGGACGTACGCGCCGTCACCCAGTCCCTGGAGGAGGGCCGCTTCTCGCTCGCCGTGCTCGCCGCGCGCCGCGAGGGCCGCCCGGTCCCCGAACGCCGGGCGCCCTGCTTCTTCGACCCCCGGCACGGCCCGTCCGTCGCCGACGCGGCCTGGACACCCGCCGGGGGCGCAGCCCGCGAGGTCCCGGTCTGCAAGGCGGACTGGATCCGCCTCGTCGGCGGCGAGGACCCGGCGATCCGCGAGGTCGAGACGGACCACGGCCGCCGTCCGTACTGGGACGCGGGCCCGGCGTACGGCCCCTGGGCGGGCGGCTACTTCGGCGGCGGCGTGCTGCCGGGCCTCCTCGTCGGGACCGTGCTCGGCAGCATGATGGCGAGCCCCGGGTACGGGGCCGCCTACGGCACCGGCTACGGCGACTTCGGCGGCGGTTACGGCGGCGGCGACGTCTCCGGTGCCGACTTCGACCCCGGCGACTTCGGCGGCGGCTTCGGGGACGGCGGGGGAGGCGACTTCGGTGGCGGCGGAGACTTCGGCGGCGGCTTCTGAGCGGCGCCGCGCACCGGGCTTGACCGCCGCCGGCGCTGGGAGCGGCCGGGGCTGTGCCGCTGAAGGTGGTTCGTCGGGTTCATCGGGTCCAGCTTCTCGGGGATGTCGCTCTCGAGCCGCTTGCCGGTGACGCCGGTGATGTCGTTCTTCAGGGTGTACGCGGTGCGGCTGGGCGGGTGAAGTGACGGCGCGCCTGGAGCGGCCGGGCGGGAGAAGCGGCGGCGTGCGGACATGGGAGCGCCCGCCCTCTCCGTACGGGGAGGGCGGGCGGGCGCGCTCGGGATGTCGCCGGAGCGAACGGGTCGGCCGGTGTGGGCCGACAGGGGCCGGTGCGGGCCGGTGACTCAGGCCGCGTTCTTGATCGCCGAGATGTCGAAGTTCAGCTTGATCTTGTCGGAGACGAGGACGCCACCGGTCTCCAGGGCCGCGTTCCAGGTGAGGCCCCACTCGGAGCGCAGGATCTCGGCCTTGCCCTCGAAGCCCACGCGCTCGTTGCCGAACGGGTCCTTCGCGGAGCCGTTGAACTCCAGGTCGATGGTGAGCTCCCCGGTGGTGCCGAGGATCTCCAGGTCGCCGGTGATCCGGTAGTCGTCGCCGCCGAGGGCCTCCACCTTGGTGGAGCGGAACGTCATCGCCGGGAACTCGTCGGTCTTGAAGAAGTCGGCGCTCTTGAGGTGGCCGTCGCGGTCCGCGGAGCCGGTGTCGATGCTGTCCATCTTGATGTCGAGGGAAGCCGTCGACTTGGCCGGGTCGCCGCCGTCCAGGTGCAGCGTGCCCTCGAAGTCGTTGAACTTGCCCTTGACGTTGGTCACCATCGCGTGCCGGGCGACGAAGCCGATCGTCGAGTGGGCCGGGTCGATGGCGTACTCGCCGGTCAGTGCGGCCAGGTCCGGGCTGACCGCCGTGGCCGTCGCGGTGCCCGCGGACTCGGCGGTGTCGGTGGTCTTGCGGCCGAAGATGCCCATGAGGTGCTCCTAGGGGGGACGGGCCGCGGTTCCGGTGAGAGCCACGGCGTCAGTCTGTTTAATGTTCAACGAGATGAACAAGGGCAACCGTAGACCTATTCCGTTCAACATTCAACATCATCCGGAGAGTGGCTCGCGCGTCACGGTGGGTTACACGTGTCCGCCTTCTGGCGAACGCGCGTAGAACTCGGGCACCATCTGCGTGCACCCCCTGCGCAGCCGCCCCACAGGAATCACGGCCGTATGTCCGTACGGCCGCCCGACGGTCCTTCGCAGGAAAGGTCCCCCCAGATGAAACTCAGGTCCGCGCTGACCGCTCTCGCCCTCGTCGTGGCCCCCGGTGTCGCCGTCGTCGGCACCGCCACCGATGCCTTCGCCGTCACCAGGATCAGTCACGCCACCACGACCTCGATGTTCCGCCAGGTCGGCATCACCTGGTCCTCCTCCGGCAACTGCTCCGACCGCAACAACTCCACGTGTACGTCGTTCGAGCAGCTGAACCTCGCCACGGCGCAGGGCGCCCAGACCCTCAAGGGGGCCAGTGGCTGCGCGCTCAACATCACCGGCGGCACCGAGACCGGTCACGCGAGCGGCACCTACTCGCACTGGAACGGCTACAAGCTGGACTACGGCAAGAACACCTGCGTCACCGCCTACATCAAGAACACCTTCAGCTACATAGGCCTGCGCGGCGACGGTGCCCCGCAGTACCAGTCCGGTGCCGGCAACATCTACGCCGACGAGGGCAACCACTGGGACGTCCTCTACTACAACTGCGGCGGCTGCTGAGCCGACGCCCGCGGGGTGCGCGGACCGCCGAACGAGGGTCCGCGTCACCCCGGTGATGGCATGTGCCACTCATGAATGTGAGGCGGCTCTCGGCCGAACGGTTTGTGTGATCTCAACAAGCCCGAGCCCCCCTGGGCAGTCGGATTGCCTGCATGTGATGGCGGTTCTGTTCAGGGGCACCAGGAAAACGGTCCGGAGACTGTGCAGAGTCGACGGGCATGTTTCCTTGGTGGACTTCGTATGGTCGCTACATGACCGTTTTGGACGAGGCCGACACCGCCAGCTCCACGAGCTCCACAGGTGAACCGACGGACGCGCGCGGACGTGTGGCGGAACTGCACGCGATCCGTGCGGAGGCGCTGCGCGGCCCCAGTGAGAAGGCGACCGAGGCGCAGCACGCCAAGGGCAAGCTGACCGCCCGGGAGCGCATCGAGCTGCTGCTGGACGCGGGCTCGTTCCAGGAGGTCGAGCAGCTTCGCCGGCACCGGGCGACCGGTTTCGGCCTGGAGGCGAAGAAGCCGTACACGGACGGTGTCATCACCGGCTGGGGGACGGTCGAGGGCCGGACGGTCTTCGTCTACGCCCATGACTTCCGGATCTTCGGCGGCGCGCTGGGCGAGGCCCACGCCACGAAGATCCACAAGATCATGGACATGGCCATCGCGGCCGGTGCGCCGCTGGTGTCCCTGAACGACGGCGCGGGCGCCCGTATCCAGGAGGGCGTCTCCGCCCTCGCCGGCTACGGCGGCATCTTCCAGCGCAACACCAAGGCCTCCGGCGTCATCCCGCAGATCTCGGTGATGCTGGGCCCGTGCGCCGGCGGCGCGGCCTACTCGCCCGCGCTCACGGACTTCGTGTTCATGGTCCGCGAGACCTCGCAGATGTTCATCACCGGCCCGGACGTGGTCAAGGCGGTGACCGGCGAGGAGATCACCCAGAACGGCCTGGGCGGCGCCGACGTCCACGCGGAGACCTCCGGCGTCTGCCACTTCGCGTACGACGACGAGGAGACCTGCATCGCCGAGGTGCGCTACCTCCTGTCGATGCTCCCGCAGAACAACCGCGAGAACCCGCCGCGGGCCGCCTCCGCGGACCCGGCCGACCGCCGCAGCGAGGTGCTGCTGGACCTGGTCCCGGCCGACGGCAACCGCCCGTACGACATGACCAAGGTCATCGAGGAGCTCGTCGACGACGGCGACTACCTGGAGATCCACGAGCGCTGGGCCCGCAACATCATCTGCGCGCTGGCCCGCCTCGACGGCATGGTCGTCGGCATCGTCGCCAACCAGCCGCAGAGCCTCGCGGGTGTCCTCGACATCGAGGCATCCGAAAAAGCTGCGCGCTTTGTCCAGATGTGTGACGCTTTCAATATCCCGATCATCACGTTGCTGGACGTGCCTGGGTTCCTCCCGGGTGTCGACCAGGAGCACGGCGGGATCATCCGGCACGGCGCGAAGCTGCTCTACGCGTACTGCAACGCGACGGTGCCGCGGATCTCTCTCATCCTGCGCAAGGCGTACGGAGGTGCCTACATCGTCATGGACAGCCAGTCCATCGGGGCGGACCTCACCTACGCCTGGCCGACGAACGAGATCGCCGTGATGGGCGCCGAGGGTGCCGCCAACGTCATCTTCCGCCGTCAGATCGCCGATGCCGCCGATCCCGAGGCGATGCGCGTCCGCATGGTCAAGGAGTACAAGGCCGAGCTGATGCACCCGTACTACGCGGCGGAGCGCGGCCTGGTCGACGACGTCATCGACCCCGCCCAGACCCGCGAGGTCCTGATCAAGTCGCTCGCGATGCTGCACACCAAGCACGCGGACCTGCCCTCCCGCAAGCACGGCAACCCCCCGCAGTAACCCTGCGGATTCTCCGCGGTACCCCCGCGGAAACCTCTCTCATGGAGACTGAAACCTATGAGCAACGCTGACATCCGCGTCGAGAAGGGCCACGCCGAGCCCGAGGAAGTCGCCGCCATCACGGCGATCCTCCTGGCCCGTGCCGCCGCCGCTCCCACTGATGCCGCTCCTGCCCACCGCGCCCACCGTAAGGCGGGCTGGCGCCGTCTGGAGCGGGAGCCCGGCTTCCGGGCACCGCACAGCTGGCACTGAGGGTCTGACTCCGACAGCCCCGTCCTCCCGATGGAGGGCGGGGCTGTGGTGTGTCCTGGAGGCCGCGGACGCCCTCCAGGGCCAACAGGCGGCGTTCCGGCGGGCGTTCGGTATCCCCGGCCGTCTCGCCGCTCAACGGGGCTGTACGGGCCAGGAGTTCGGCCGTAGCCCGTCGCAACAGGCAACAGGCAACAGGCAACAGGCAACAGGCAACAGGCAACAGGCAACAGGCAACAGGCAACAGGCAACAGGCAACGGCCCCTGCTTCTCCGGGTGGAGAAGCAGGGGCCGTTGCCGCGGAAGCGGGATGTGCTAGCGGAGGCGCGCCATGAGGGCGTGCTCGACCAGCGTGATCAGCGCCGACTTCGCGTCCGCGCGGTGGCGGGCGTCCGTCGTGATGATCGGGGCGTCCGGGCCGATCTGAAGGGCCTCGCGGACTTCCTCGGGCTGGTACGGCTGGTTGCCGTCGAAGCCGTTGAGGGCGATGACGAACGGCAGGCCGCTGTTCTCGAAGTAGTCGACCGCGGGGAAGCAGTCGGCCAGACGCCGGGTGTCCACCAGGACGATCGCGCCGATGGCGCCGCGGACCAGGTCGTCCCACATGAACCAGAAGCGGTCCTGACCGGGCGTACCGAAGAGGTACAGGATCAGGTCCTGGTCGAGGGTGATACGGCCGAAGTCCATGGCGACGGTCGTCGTCTTCTTGTCGCCGGTGTGCGTGAGGTCGTCGATGCCCGCCGAGGCGGACGTCATGACGGCCTCGGTGCGCAGCGGGTTGATCTCCGAGACGGCGCCGACGAACGTGGTCTTGCCCACGCCGAAGCCGCCCGCCACCACGATCTTCGCGGACGTGGTGGAGCGGGAAGGCCCTCCGCTAGAGCTTGCGAAGTCCACTGAGCACCCTTTCGAGCAATGTCACGGCTGGCTGGCCGCCGGCGCTCTCGTCGCCGCCCGGCTGATGAATGGCGACCAGGCCCGCCTCCGCCAAGTCGGCGACGAGGATCCTGGCAACACCGAGAGGGATGGTCAGCAGAGCCGAGATTTCGGCCACCGACTTGATCTCCCGGCAAAGGTTGCAGATCCGCTGATGCTCGGGCAACTGGCCCTGCATCTGGTGCGGCTGCGCGGTGGTGTGCACCAGTGCCTCGATGGCGAGCTGGTAGCGGGGCCTGGTGCGGCCACCCGTCATGGCGTAAGGACGCACCAGGGGGTTGCTCGACGACCCGGCGGGCGACGGCTCGGGTGAGCGTCGCTGCGGTTGTACGGGCTGAATACGCGGTGCCGGCGGCTGGTCGTAGGGAGACGGCCCGGGGCCCTGCGGACCCTGGGGCGGGTAAGGCTGCTGCCGCTGGCTGGGCGCGGAGGGAAAGTTGTACCGGTTCGGGTTCTGGGAACCCTCACCCTGGCCGCCCTGCCCCTGGCCGGGGCCGTACGACCAATTGCCCGAAGACGAACCGCCTGGGGGTGTTACCACTTTCTCTCCTCCTCCGACTGTGCCGGGCACCCAACGTGTGGGACCGCGTCCCGAAACCTTACGGCCCCGGGACGCCAATTCGCACCGTCTGTCTATTAGTTGAGAAGGCTGCCCTGGAGCTCCGCACGAAGATCCGGAGTGAGGACCGTGCCGGCACGGTCCACCAGAAGCGCCATCTCATACCCAATGAGACCGATGTCCGCCTCAGGGTGTGCAAGTACTGCGAGTGAAGAACCATCCGAAACGGACATGAGGAAAAGGAATCCTCGCTCCATCTCCACAACGGTCTGGTTCACGTGGCCACCCTCGAAGATACGGGACGCGCCCGCGGTCAATGAGGTCAGACCGGACGCGACGGCCGCCAACTGGTCGGCGCGGTCGCGGGGAAAGCCTTCGGACATAGCCAGAAGGAGTCCGTCGGCGGAGACCACCACTGTGTGGGACACCCCGGGGGTGTTGTCCACGAAGTTGGTGATCAACCAGTTCAGGTTCTGTGCCGCCTGGCTCATCGGGCTCACACTAACGCTCCTGGTTGTAGGTGCTGTCAGGACCGAGGCCCTGACCGTTCGTCTCACTACCTGCATTGCGTCCCCGCTCCACGCCGCGACGCAGGTTGCTCAGCCTGCCCCGGACGTCCTCAGGAGCACGGGAGACCTGGGGGCCGCCCTGGGGGGTCGATTCCGCGGTTCCCTCGACCAGGTTGGCCTTGGGCACCCGCCGCGGCAGACCGGACGAGGTGACCCCGCCCGCCTTGGGCTTCTTGAGCTGCTCGGCGCGCTGCCACCGATCGTCGTTGGACGATCGCCAGTCGTCGCCCGCGCTCCGGGAGGGTGCGGGCGCCGCCTGCTTCCTCGCCGGTTCGGCGGGGCGCTGGCTGTTGCCGCCGGTGGGGGCTCCGCGACGGGGCAGTCCCGCGTCGGTCATCGCGTGGGCGGCCGAGGGGGCCGGTCCCGGACGACTGAAGCCTACGCTGTCCTGCCCGGCCGCGTCAGCGACCTGCGGGGATCCCGCTTCCGGAGCGTAGTCGGGCCGGTACCCGCCCTGGTACGCGTCCTGGTACGTGTCCTGCTGCGGCCAGTCGTCCTGGTAGGACGGCTCACCGAAGCCGGACAGCGTTTCCGGGGCGGCGCCGCCCACTCCCGCGGGCTCCGGCTGGACCGGCTCCGTGTACGAGGGTTCAGGGTAGCCGCCGGTGGACGGGAAGTACGCCTCGTCGTACGCAGCCTGCTGCGGCTCCTCGTACGACGTCTGCTGGTCGTACGTGGTCTGCTGCTCCTCGTGCACACCCTGGCCGCCGTCGTACGCCGGGGCACCGTTGAAGGACGGCTGTCCGTTGTCGTACGCGGGCTGGGCCTCGAAGCCCTCGGTGTACGCCTGGGGGCTCTCGACGGCCTCCACGCCCTGCGCCTGGGCCTCCAGGGCCGCACGGCGCTCCTCGCGCATCAGGGAGCGGCCCACGGGGTCCAGATCGCGGGCGTCGTCCGGGACCTCGTAGCGGCTGTCGTCGAAACCGAGGTCCGCGGCGGTCAGCACGGGCTTCTGCTGCTGCAGGCCCGCGAAGCTCTCGCCCTGGAACGACGGCTGCTCGGGAATGATCTGGGACACGGTGAACTCGTCGCGCATCGGCTGGTAGTCACCGCCGCCACCGTGGGTGATGGCGTCGGGGAGCATGACCAGCGAGGTGGTACCGGCCTGCTCGCCCGAGGGGCGCAGCTGGACGCGGATGCCGTGGCGGTCGGACAGCCGGCCGACCACGAACAGGCCCATGCGCTGCGAGATCGCGGCGTCCACGGTCGGCGGGTTGGCCAGTTTGTGGTTGATGTCCGCGAAGTCCTCGGCGGTGAGGCCGATGCCCTTGTCGTGGATCTCGACCATGATGCGGCCGTCGGGGAGACGGGTCGCGGTGACGCGGACCTTGGTCTGCGGGGAGGAGAACGTGGTCGCGTTCTCCAGGAGCTCGGCGAGCAGGTGCACGAGGTCGGTCACGGCGCGGCCGTGGATCTCGGCCTCCGGGACACCCGAGAGCTCGATGCGCTCGTACTGCTCCACCTCGGAGGAGGCGGCGCGCAGCACGTCGACCAGCGGGACCGGCTGGTCCCAGCGGCGGCCGGGCTCCTCGCCTGCGAGGACCAGGAGGTTCTCGCCGTTGCGGCGCATACGGGTCGCGAGGTGGTCCAGGCGGAAGAGGTTCTCCAGCTGGTCCGGGTCGGCCTCGTTGTTCTCCAGGTCGGTGATCAGGGTCAGCTGGCCCTCGATCAGCGACTGGTTGCGGCGCGAGAGGTTGGTGAAGATCGCGTTGATGTTGCCTCGCAGGAGGGCCTGCTCGGCGGCGAGTCGTACGGCCTCGCGGTGGACCTGGTCGAAGGCGCGGGCGACTTCGCCGATCTCGTCCGTGGTGGTGATCGGGATCGGCTGCACGCGGGTGTCGACCCGGCCGGGGTCGGTGCGCGAGAGCTGGTCGACCAGCATCGGCAGACGCTGCTCGGCGACATTGAAGGCGGCGTTGCGCAGCTGGCGCATCGCACGGCTCATCTGGCGGGCCACCATGCCGGCCAGGATGAACGCGGCGAGCAGGGCGATCACGACGATGGCGCCGGTGATGAAGGCGTCGGTCTTGGCCGTGTCGGAGATGTCCGCGGCCTCGGCCACCGCCTTGTCGGCGAGGTCCGACTCGATCTGGCGGTACGCGTTGTACTTGGCGGTGTTGACCGCCATCCAGTTCTGCGCGGTGACGCCTCCCGCGGCCAGTGTGGCGCGGTCGCTCTCCAGCGGGGACTTGAGCTGTGCCAGAGCCGTGACCATGTCGGTCGGGTTCGACGGCGGCTTCACGTAGTTCGGGTCGGCGGCCGCGGCTTCCCGCGCCTTCGCCGTCAGGTCCGACTTGATCGCCGCCTGGGCCGCTTCGAGCTTGCTCGCGTCGGCCTCGGTGCCACCACCGATGTACTCCTCGACCGCGATGCCTTCGAGGTAGGCGTACGAGGAGAGGGCGACACGCTGGCTGGCGAGGCTGCTCAGACCGGGACCCGGCTTGATCAGCATGTGCATGCCGATGGACCGCTCCAGCGACAGCGCGGCCTTGGACAGCGAGATCGCGTAGACCGTACGGCCGTAGCTGGTGATGTTTCCGGTGCCCAGACCGAGCTCGTTGGCGAACTCCATCAGCGGGTGCTGGATCTGGAGGTAGCCCTCTTCGGTCTTCACACCGGGAAGCTTGGTGGTGTACGCGAGGTTCCGCAGCTGCTCGAGACCGGGCTCGACATTGCGGAAGACGGCGAGGCGGCGCTCCAGGCCGGGCGTCTTCGGCATGTTCTGGGCGGCCTGGTCGAACGCGTCCGCGGCCAGGTCCGTCTGCTTGCGGACCTTGACGACCGTGGGGTCCTTCTTGCCGGCGCCGCTCAGCAGCGGGTAGGCGCTGAGGTCACGCTCGACGAACAGCTTGTCGCCGTAGTTCAGTGCCGCCTGCACCAGGCGCGCCGTCTTCTCGGCGTCCTGCGCCTCCTGCCAGGTGTCGATCGAGCTCTTCACCTGGAAGCCGCCCATGACCAGGCCGACCACCACGGGTATGAGCAGGATCGCGTTCAGCCTGGTCGGCACGCGCCAGTTGCGCGGGGAGAAACGACTCCCGCTCGGCGCGGGCGCCGGCGTGGGCTCCGGGCCGGGCATTTGTGCGGGCGCCGCTCCGCGCGGCGGCGGGGTGAAGTTGCCCCGTGCCGACGGCTCGGGACCGTTCATGCTTCGCCTCACTCGACCAACAACCTCTCGGCGTCGGCACCTACGTTGTGCCGCGGTATCTACCAGCGCCCTTGACTACTGGGCAGTTCAGCGCATTCCAGCACGTCAAGCGGCGCCCTTCCAAACACTCGGAATCGATGATTCCGAGTGGCGCCGGCCACAGATAAAACGGTCATAAAGAGCGAGCCCCGCCAAAAGGCGGGGCTTTCATGAGCGCAGTGGCACCGGCTGACCGCGATGCGTGTCGGGGTCGGTGAAATTCTCTGTCGAAACGTTATGAACACTGTGGCCGACCGTGTCAAATGACACAGTCGGCCTCCAATGCGTCTACGACAACTTCCATATGGAGCTGTCTACTTGGCTGCTACCGCAGCCGGGCCATGAGGGCGTGCTCGACCAGGGTGATCAGAGCGCTCTTCGCATCTGCACGGTGTCGCGCGTCCGTCGTGATGATCGGGGCGTCCGGGCCGATCTGAAGAGCCTCGCGGACTTCCTCCGGGTTGTACGGCTGGTGACCGTCGAAGCCGTTGAGGGCGATGACGAACGGCAGACCGCTGTTCTCGAAGTAGTCGACCGCCGGGAAGCAGTCGGCGAGACGCCGGGTGTCCACCAGGACCACGGCGCCGATGGCACCGCGGACCAGGTCGTCCCACATGAACCAGAAGCGGTCCTGGCCCGGCGTACCGAAGAGGTACAGGATCAGGTCCTGGTCGAGGGTGATACGGCCGAAGTCCATGGCCACCGTGGTGGTGGTCTTGTCCCCGGTGTGGGTGAGGTCGTCGATCCCCGCCGAGGCGGAGGTCATGACGGCCTCGGTGCGCAGCGGGTTGATCTCGGAGACGGCACCCACGAACGTGGTTTTGCCGACACCGAAGCCACCCGCTACGACGATCTTCGCGGAGGTGGTCGCCCGGCCTCCGTCAGAGCTTGCGAAGTCCACTGAGCACCCTTTCGAGCAGTGTCACGGCCGGCACGCCGCCGTTGTTCTCATCGCCGCCAGGCTGGTGAATGGCGACGAGTCCGGCCTCCGCGAGGTCCGCGACGAGGATCCTGGCCACACCGAGAGGCATGGACAGGAGGGCCGACACCTCGGCCACCGACTTCACTTCCCGGCACAGGTGGCAGATGCGCTGGTGTTCGGGGAGGAGTCCCATCAGCTGGCTCGGATCGGCCGTGGTGCTGATCAGAGCCTCTATGGCGAGTTGGTACCGCGGCCGGGTCCGGCCGCCGGTCATCGCGTACGGACGTACCAGCGGCTGGTCGCCCTCGTCCCCGTACGGGTCAGCGTACGAGTCATGAGAGGCGGTGGGCGGGGTCATGAATCCTCCGGGCGGGACAGCAAGTCGGTCAGTCGTGCCGTCTGTTGGGGCCGGTGGGGGGATTGTGGCGGCCGGACGGTGATTTCGTGCGGTGTCTGGATCCGGCGGCGGTCAGTGAAGCAGACTGCCTTGTAGTTCGGCACG
This sequence comes from Streptomyces sp. NPDC005784, assembly GCF_042871525.1. Classification (NCBI taxonomy): domain Bacteria; kingdom Bacillati; phylum Actinomycetota; class Actinomycetes; order Kitasatosporales; family Streptomycetaceae; genus Streptomyces; species Streptomyces sp. NPDC005784. The sequence continues at coordinate 206,122 of NZ_JBIAIQ010000010.1, read as the reverse complement.
CAGGTCCGGCGTGAGGACGGCGCCCGCACGATCGACGAGCAGTGCCATCTCGTAGCCGACGAGACCGATGTCGCACTCCGGGTGGGAGAGGACCGCGAGGGACGATCCGTCCGAAACCGACATCAGGAAGAGGAAACCGCGCTCCATCTCCACGACCGTCTGGGCCACCGCTCCACCTTCGAAGATCCGGGAAGCCCCGGCGGTCAGCGAGGTGAGTCCGGAGGCGACGGCCGCCAGTTGGTCCGCGCGGTCGCGGGGGAAGCCTTCGGACATTGCCAGAAGGAGTCCGTCGGCGGACACGACGACGGTGTGGGACACCCCGGGGGTGTTGTCCACAAAGTTGGTGATCAACCAGTTGAGGTTCTGTGCCGCCTGGCTCATCGGGCTCAACTAACGCTCCTGCTGGTGAGTGGGGCTGGGGAAGCTGCCGGTCTGGCCGTTGGGAGCGGCCTGTCGACCTTGCTGAATGCCCCTACGGAGATTGGTCAGCCGGCCGCGTACGTCATCAGGCGCACGCGAGACCTGCGGACCGCTTTGGTGCTGTTGCTGCTGTGCCGTGCCCGCGACGAGGTTGGCTCGCGGGACGCGGCGCGGCAGGCCTGAGGTGGTGACCCCGCCTGCCGACGGTTTACGGGCGCGCTCTGCCTGCTTGACGAGATCGTCGTTCGGAGAGCTGCGCCACGTGGTAGCGGCCGGTGCGGCGGCCGGTCGCTGCGGAGCCGGGGGAGTCTGCGGTTGTTGGGGGGCAACCTGCGTGAATCCCTGGGAACCGTTGTTCTGGGGGGTGCCGTTGGTGGGAACGCCGTTGGTGGGAGCGCCGTCCGAACCGTTCGCCTGACCGTGGAACCAGTTGGTCTCCAGCGTGTCGTACAGCGGGGTACGGCCGTCACCGGGGTTCGAGGCCGGCGGAAGCGCCTCGGGCTCCTGGCGGACGGGCGGCTGGGGGGTGGCCGGCCGCTCGTACTGCCCGGTGGACGACGAGCCCTGACCGTTGCCGTTGCCGTAACCGGGCGTCGCGTACTGCCCGGTGGACGAGGGGCCCTGGGAAGCCGCGTAGCCCGGCTGGGCGAACTGGCCGGTGGACGACGGGTCCTGGGAGGCACCGTAGCCCTGGGTGGGGAACTGCCCCGTGCCGGCCGGGTTCTGGCCGACGGAGGACTGGTTGCCGGAACTGTAGCCGTACTGGCCGTTGCTCTGGCCGTTGTTCTGCGGCGCGCTCGCGCCGGGGCGCGGGGCGTCGAAGTCGGGACGGGCGAACTCCGCGGTGGAGGCCGGGCCCTGGCGATCGTCGATCCGCGGCATGCGCGAAGTGGACTCGGGGTCCTCGTGGCCACGCGGGGTGTCGAGAGACGTACGCGGAACCGGCGGCTGCGCGTTGTCGTCGCTCCAGCTCGGCGTGCGGGAACCCGTGTTGCCACCGGGCAGCTCGGCACGCGCGCCACCGCGCCCGGGGAGCTGCGGCCGGCGACGGCTGCCCTTGCCACTGGCCGGTGCCTGCGCGGGCGCCGGAGCGGCGGCCGCGGGGTTGCTGTCGCCGAAGGCGTTCTGACCGGCGCCGGATCCGTTGCCGAACGAGTTCTGCTGGCCGCCGGAGGTGTCACCGAAGGCGTTCGGGGAGCCCGATCCGCCGCCGTATCCCTGCTGCGGCATGCCGTTCCCGGCCTGGTAGCCCTGCGGGCTCTGCCCGAAGGCGTTCGCACCGGCCGGAGCCTGCCTGCCCTGCTGACCGGCACCCTGACCCTGCGGACCACGCGCTCCGCCCGGAGCACCCGGGCGACCGCCCTGGTTGCTTGTGGGCAGCGCGGCCCGCGGACCCTGGCCGGCGCCGACCTGTCCGCGCTGCGGCGGGGCCCCGAGGGGACCACCGGGAGCGGCGGGGGCTCCGGCACCGAGCGAGCCGTTCGTCTGACGGGCCGCGGCCAGACCGGCCGAAGCCTGCGCAGCCGCGGGGCCGCCGCCGGAGGCACCCTGGCCCGGCTTGTTCGGCATGGGCTTCTTGCCGCCCTGTGCGACGTCCACCGGCAGCATGACCAGCGCGGTCGTACCACCGGAGTCGGACGGACGCAGCTGGATGCGGATGCCGTGACGCTGCGACAGACGACCGACCACGAACAGACCCATGCGGCGGGAGACGGAGACGTCCACCGTGGGCGGAGCGGCGAGCCGCTCGTTGATCGCGGCCAGGTCCTCGGGGGACAGACCGATACCGGTGTCGTGGATCTCGATCAGCACCCGGCCGTCGGGCAGGGCGTGACCGGTGACCTTGACCTTGGTCTGCGGGGAGGAGAACGACGTGGCGTTCTCCAGCAGCTCTGCGAGCAGGTGGACGAGGTCGTTGACGACCCGGCCGGCGACTTCGGTGGTCGGGACCGAGGCGAGTTCGATGCGCTCGTACTGCTCCACCTCGGAGGCGGCGGCGCGGAGCACGTCGACCAGCGGGACCGGACGGGTCCAGCGGCGACCGGGCTCTTCACCGGCGAGAACGAGAAGGTTTTCGCCGTTACGGCGCATGCGGGTCGCGAGGTGGTCGAGCTTGAACAGCGAGGAGAGCTGGTCGGGGTCGGCCTCGCGGGACTCCAGCTCGGATATGAGCGAGAGCTGACGCTGGATAAGACCTTGGGAGCGGCGCGAGAGGTTGGTGAACATCGCGTTGACGTTGCCTCGCAGAAGGGCCTGCTCGGCGGCGAGGCGGACGGCCTCGCGGTGCACGTCGTCGAAGGCCGCGGCCACCTGGCCGATCTCGTCCCGGGAGTGCACACCGACCGACTCGACGGAGGTGTCGACGTCCTGCGGGTCCGACTCCGAGAGCTGCTTGACCAGCTCGGGGAGGCGGTTCTGGGCGACCCTGGTCGCGGTGTCCTGGAGGCGGCGCAGCGAGCGGATCATGGAGCGGGCCACGACGAAGGCGCCGACGAGCGAGACGCCGAGGACGAGCAGGATCAGTACACCGGAGATGATCGCTTCGCTCTGGGACTGGTTGCGCAGCTCACGGGCCTTCTGCTCCATCTCGCCGAGCAGCGTGGTCTCGATCTTCGACATCTGATCGATCTTGGCGGAGTCGTCGTCGACCCAGTCCTTGTACGAGCGCTTGTTCTGCGTCTTCAGACCGTCCGGGCCGCTCAGTACGCGCTTGGCGTACTGGTCGGCGGACTTGATCGTCGGGTTGTCGCCCTCGATCGCCAGGAGCAGGTCGGCGCTGCCCGAGCCGTAGATGTTCTTGAAGCTCTCGTTCTCGGACTCCTGGCTCTCCTGTGCGGAGAGCGCGTACTGCTGGTCGTTCTTCGAGAGCACACCGAAGGTCTTCGGCTGCTCGGGAAGCGCGGCGGCGATGACGGCGCGCTGGACGGAGGCGTACTCCTTGGCGGCGGAGAAGGACGCCAGCGCACGGGTGCGCTGGATCATCTCCGGGTTGCTGGTCGCCTCGGCCATGTCCTGCGAGAGCGCGAGGAGCTCGGTCACCAGGCGGTGGTACGCGTCCACCGTCTGGGTCGAGTTCTGGGGGTCGGTGTAGGCGTCGCTGCGGATCTTGTTGAGGTTGTACAGCTCGCTGACGACACCGACGAGGCTGTCGTGCACACCGGACAACTGGCCCTTGGCCGTGGCGTCGTCGACCTGCTGCGTGCCTTGGAGGAAGTGCTTCTTCGCGACGTCGGTGGCGTCGCGCACTCCCTTGACGGTGTAGTCGTTGGACAGCGCACCGTGTGCCAGCGGACCGGCCGACTCGTCGCGCTCCTTCTGGAGCGCGGCGGCGAGCTCGGTCGCCTGCTTGGTCATCTCGGTCAGCAGCCGCATGTTGTCGAGCTGCTGGATGTTGTCCATCGACTCGTTGATGCGGAGCGCACCCAGCGAGGTCGCGGCGACGACGGGGAGCGCGAGCAGCGAGACCAGTCGTGTCGAGATGCGCCAGTTCCGCAGAGCTACGCGCGAGCCGGGGCCCGGCGTGCTCTTCGGCGTGGCGGCCGTCGTGGTGGCGGGAGCCTTGGGCTTCGCGCCGGCGCGAGCGGAGTGTTCACCGCTGCCGCCGACCTCTGCCGGTCCCGGGTTCTGGGCGTGCTGGGGCGAGGAACCGCGGTCGGTCCCGCCGCGCGGCTCCGGCTCCGCCGAAGCGCTGCCATCCCTCTTGAAACGTCCCTGCACTAGCGTCGCAACCTCTGGACCAGGCGCCCCTCCGCTGGAACGGCGGGACGGTGTCGGCGTTGTACGAGAGGCACAGATGCGCCTCCCATATGTGGTCTGAGTGACCGGCGCAGGCTCCCCCTATCCCGCCGCCACTCGGCGCTGCGTAGCGCCCCTGCGCGCCGGATTCGTGATTCCGCGGCGGTCCGAGGAATTCCAGCACAGTGCAGGATCTCCAACAAGGCCCGAGTACCAGGCTGTGACCTCCGTGACAGCATGTGAGGGTCACGTCACGAGGTGTGCAAGGGGATCTCGTACATACCGGGCTTATGCCTACGAGCCGTTGGGCTATATACCCTGTCCCAGTCGCGATGATCAGGAGCGGAATGACTGGTTCAATGGAGCAATGTCCGTTTGGTCGGCCCGGGTTGGGGGTCGTGATTGACCGGTTTGTCCCTCGACTAGTGAGGAAACTCACACAGCGATCATGGCGTCTTCACTGCATCGCCCGGGAATTGAATGTTTAGCCTGACGCTTTACAGGGATGGCGAATCCGACAACCCGCGCCTATGTGGGGTTCTTTGACCCCGACCGGCGCCCAGGACGACAAGGTCGAGCAAAACGGTGAAGACGACGATGATGTTCCGCAACATAGCCAATCCGCGACGCACGACGCTGGCGCACCTCGAGGACGCCGATGCCCTGCGGACGCCGGAGCGGCCGGAGCACGCGGTCGACCTTCCCCTGCAGACGGCCAACCCCCGCCGCACCGTCCTCATGGACATCCCGGTCGCGGCCTCCGCCGCGGAGTGAGCGGAGCGCGCACGGTGTGATCGAGGGGGCCCGCGCGCGGCGCGTGGCCCCCTCGGGTCATTCGGCGCCCGGACGGGGGCCTCGCTCACCGTCCCGGCGGATATACGCGAAGTCCGCAGCCCTTGCCGCGTTAGCCTGGAGCGTCAGACTCCAGCCAGCTCAGTGAGGGGCGCAAGGATCCCGTGCGCATCGCCAGATTCTCCATCGACGGCAACGTCGCTTTCGGCGCGGTCGAGGGCGACAAGCCGGACGAGCTCGTCCTCGACATCATCAAGGGCATCCCGTTCGCGGACTTCGAGCTCTCCGGTACGAAGGTCCCGCTGAGCAAGGTCCGGCTGCTGCCGCCGGTGCTCCCGAACAAGGTCGTGGCCTTCGGCCGCAACTACGCGGAGCACGCCAAGGAGCTCGGCAACGAGGTGCCCGACGCCCCGTTCGCCTTCTTCAAGCCGTCGACCTCCGTGATCGGTCCCGGCGACCCGATCCAGTACCCCTCCTTCTCCAGCGAGCTGCACCACGAGGCCGAGCTCGCGGTCGTCATCGGCCGCATGTGCCGCGAGGTCCCGCGCGAGCGGGTCAAGGACGTCATCCTCGGCTACACCTGCGCCAACGACGTCACCGCCCGCGACGTCCAGAAGCGCGAGAAGCAGTGGGCCCGCGCCAAGGGCTTCGACAGCGCCTGCCCGCTCGGCCCCTGGGTGGAGACGGACCTGGACCCCGCCGACCTCACGATCCAGTGCACGGTCAACGGGCAGCAGCGGCAGCTCGGCCGCACCAGCGAGATGATCCACTCCATCGAGGATCTGATCGTCAACATCACCGAGGCCATGACGCTGCTCCCCGGCGACGTGATCCTCACCGGCACCCCGGCAGGGGTCGGCCCCCTGAACGTCGGCGACGAGGTCGCCGTCACCATCGAAGGCATCGGCTCTCTCACCAACAAGGTGATCAAGCGTGGCTAACGTCCGTGTACGTTTCTGTCCCTCCCCGACCGGCAACCCCCATGTCGGGCTGGTGCGCACCGCCCTGTTCAACTGGGCGTTCGCCCGGCACAACGAAGGCACCCTGGTCTTCCGCATCGAGGACACCGACGCGGCCCGCGACTCCGAGGAGTCGTACGACCAGCTGCTCGACTCGATGCGCTGGCTGGGTTTCGACTGGGACGAGGGCCCCGAGATCGGCGGCCCGCACGCGCCGTACCGCCAGTCGCAGCGCATGGACATCTACCAGGATGTCGCCCGCAAGCTGCAGGACGCGGGCCACGCGTACCACTGCTACTGCTCGACCGAGGAGCTGGACACCCGCCGCGACGCGGCCCGCGCCGCCGGCAAGCCCTCCGGCTACGACGGCCACTGCCGCGACCTCTCCGCCGAGCAGAAGGCCGCCTACGAGGCCGAGGGCCGCAAGCCCATCGTCCGCTTCCGGATGCCCGACGAGGCGATCACCTTCGACGACCTGGTCCGCGGCGAGATCACCTACCTCCCGGAGCACGTCCCGGACTACGGCATCGTCCGGGCCAACGGCGCGCCGCTGTACACGCTGGTCAACCCCGTCGACGACGCCCTGATGGAGATCACCCACGTCCTGCGCGGCGAGGACCTGCTCTCCTCCACCCCGCGGCAGATCGCCCTCTACAAGGCGCTGACCGAGCTGGGCATCGCCAAGGAGACCCCGGCCTTCGGCCACCTCCCGTACGTGATGGGCGAGGGCAACAAGAAGCTCTCCAAGCGCGACCCGGAGTCCTCGCTCAACCTCTACAGGGAGCGCGGTTTCCTCCCCGAGGGCCTGCTGAACTACCTCTCCCTGCTCGGCTGGTCGCTCTCGGCGGACCGCGACATCTTCTCCATCGACGAGATGGTCGCCGCGTTCGAGGTCACGGACGTGAACCCGAACCCGGCCCGCTTCGACCTGAAGAAGTGCGAGGCGATCAACGCCGACCACATCCGCCTGCTCGACGTGAAGGACTTCACCGAGCGCTGCGCCCCGTGGCTGCGCGCCCCCTTCGCGCCCTGGGCGCCGGAGGACTTCGACGAGGCGAAGTGGCAGGCGATCGCCCCGCACGCCCAGTCGCGCATGAAGGTCCTCTCCGAGATCACGGACAACGTCGACTTCCTGTTCCTGCCGGAGCCGGCCGTCGACGAGGCGTCCTGGACGAAGGCCATGAAGGAGGGCAGCGACGCCCTGCTCCGCACGGCCCGCGAGAAGCTGGACGCCGCCGACTGGTCCTCCCCGGAGTCCCTCAAGGAGGCCGTCCTGGCCGCCGGTGAGGAGCACGGCCTCAAGCTCGGCAAGGCGCAGGCCCCGGTCCGCGTCGCCGTCACCGGCCGCACGGTCGGCCTGCCGCTCTTCGAGTCGCTGGAGATCCTGGGCAAGGAGAAGACGCTGGCCCGCGTCGACGCCGCACTGGAGCGGCTCACCGCGTAGCCGGCAGCCGTACGACGTACCCACAGGGGGCGGTGTCCACTTCGGACACCGCCCCCTCGGCGTGCACCCATTGGTCGCCCGGAGTTCACTCTTCCTGTCAACTCCCGCTCCCAATGGGGCAGTTGTATGTCCCGTGTGCTCACGAAGCGCCAGTGCGCCGTGTACGGCGCGCTGTGTTTCAGGGGGAGGGGAACATGATCCGTTCACGAAGAATCGCCGCGATGGCCCTCGGCGGGGCCGTGGCCCTGTCGAGCGCCGTGCTCGCCGGGCCCGCGCACGCCGCGCCCGTGGCCGACACGCCCGTGGCCACCGTGCCGCTGAGCAGCACGGTGCCGACCGAGGTCGCCTACACCTGGGCGGGATCCTCCGGGTTCCGCTACCGGCTGCCGGAGGGCTCGGCACCGGCCCAGTCGGCCGACTACCCGGGTGTCGTGCCGCCCGCGCACGCCGGCCCGGACGACCTGTCCAGCGGCACCGACGTGATCACCACCGTCTCCGGTGCCACCGTGACCCAGCAGCACCGCTCCACCGGCGTGACCGCCACGGTCACCGTCCCGTCCGGCCAGACCTACCGGGCCGCCGCCGGCTGGAGCGTGCTCACCCAGGACGCCACCGGCGCCCCGCACGTGCTGCGCGCCGCCGCCGACGGCACGACCACGGACCTCCCGGTCACCGGGCTCCCCAGTGGCGCCCAGCTCACCGGCACCTTCGTCACCGGCGGCTCGGTCCGCCGCCTCGCCGCCGTCTACACCCTGGACGGCACCACCGGCGCGGGCCTCGTGGACCTCGCGGACGGCAGCTTCCGTACGTATCTCACCGCCGTCGGCAGCTCCCCGCAGATCGTGTTCAACGACCGCTGGGTCGTCAACGGCAACAAGGCGATCCGGGTGGACTCCGCCCCCGGTACCGCCCCGGACACCATCACGGCCCCCTACCTCGGTGAGGCCCAGGCCGTGGTCGGCGACCAACTCCTGACCGCCAACGCGATGTTCCTGCCCGGCGGCGCCACCCCCGAACTCACGGCCGTCTCGCTCACGGACGACACGGCCCGCACCCTGCTCGCCCACTCCAAGGGCGCCTACCTGCCCACCCCGGACGGCGGCGCCCTCGCCACGGCGGGACCGTCGAGTGTCGACTGGCACGTCTACCGGGTCACCCCCGCCGAGGACGGCACGGCCACCGCCCGGAAGGTGCTCGACGTACCCGCCTGGCAGACCGTCCCCGACGGCCTGGCGCTCGCCGGTGGTGAGCTGCTGATGTACGGGAACACGACGCGCGTCGGCGGCGTCTACGGCTTCTACGCCGTCCCGCTGGACACCACCGGCCGGCCCACCGGCCTGCAGTCCCGCCGCGGCCCGGCGCTCGCGCCCACGACCTGCCTGGGCGGCGACGCTGCCTGCCCGCAGCTCGAAGCCCTCGGCGACGGCCGGGTGGCCTCGCTGTGGACCGACGCGCAGGGCGGGGAGCACGTCCTGGTCGTCGGACCCGACGCCACGACGCTCGTCAGCGTGCCGACCGCCGACGCGGCCGGCCGTATCGGCACCGGCACCGGCCGCTATGTCCTCTACAACGGCGGTACCCCCGGCAGCCAGAAGGTCACGACTTCCCGCGCGGCGCCACGGCCGGCGAGACCGCGCTCGACCGTCCCCGCACCGCCGCCGCGGTCTGGGGCCAGCGCCTGTGGACCCCCGGCAGCACGCAGGGCACCGTCGTGGCGTACGACCTGAAGGCGAAGAAGAACGTCGCCACCGTCGACACCGGCGCCCCCTGCGCACCCGGCGAGATCCAGGCCGTCGACACCTGGCTGTACTGGACCTGCGGTTCCGCCGGCCCCGCGGGCGTCTACGACCGTGCCGAGGGCCGCGCCATCACGGTCCCGGCCGGCCAGGCCCGCCTCGCCGACGGCTATCTGGTCCGCGAGAACCGCACCACGCACGAGCTGCTGCTCACCGACTTCCACACCGGTACGGCCACCACCCGGACCGTGGCCGTGCTGCCCGCCGGGGACCAGAACACCGGCGGCAGCACCGGCCGCTGGGCGGTCGACCGGTTCGGCGGGAACGTCGCGTATCTCACGGACCGGAGTCGGGTGGCGATCGTCCGGGCCGGCGTGCCGGCCTCGCCGCTCGCGCAGCTGGAGGCCCAGACCGACCCACAGCCCGGAGGGCCGAGCAGCTTGTCCCCGTGGCGGCCCGTGTGGCAGCTGAACAAGCCCGCCGACTGGACCCTGACGCTGAGCAGCGCCTCCGGAACAGTCGTCCGAACGGTGACCGGAGCCACCGCCGCAGCGGCGGTCCGCGCCTCCTGGGACGGCACGACCGATTCCGGCGCCACCGCGCCCCGAGGCGCCTACACCTGGACGGTCACCGCGAACCCGCGCGACGGCGAGGGCCCCGCGCTCACGCTGACCGGCACGACCACGACCCCCTAGGGACAACCGCCCGCACCCGGGGATACGGTCGGTGCATGAGCATCGACGCCGTGGTCTGGGACATCGACGACACGCTCTTCGACTACACGGCCGCGGACCGGGCCGGGATGCGGGACCACCTCGCGGCCGAGGGCCTGCTCGACGGCAGCACGACCGTCGAGCAGGCCCTCACGCGCTGGCGGGAGGTCACCGACGAGCAGTGGGCGAGGTTCTCGGCGGGCGAGACGGACTGGCCGGGTCAGCGCCGGGAGCGCGTCAGGGTGTTCCTGGGGGAGCCGCTGAGCGACACCGCGGCCGACGCGTGGTTCGACCGGTACATAACGCACTACGAATGCGCCTGGAGCCTCTTCCCGGACGTCCTGCCCGCCCTGGACGCCCTCGGCGCCAGCCACCGGCACGCGGTCCTGTCCAACTCCAGCCTCCTCGTACAGGACCGCAAGCTGCGCGTCCTCGGTGTCCACGACCGCTTCGAGGCCATCCTGTGCGCCGCCGAACTCGGCGTCTCCAAACCCGCCGCGGCCGCCTTCCACGCGGCCTGCGACGCCCTGGGTCTGCCACCGCACCGGGTCGCCTATGTCGGGGACCATCCGGAGATCGACGGACAGGGGGCCGCCGACGCGGGTCTGCTCTCGGTCTGGATCGACCGTGACGGCGCCCACCCTGTCGGAGCCGTCGGGCGGACGGGTCCGCATCGCATCGGATCGCTCGCCGAGTTGCCCGCCATCCTTGGCGCGGATACCCGTTTTGGAGCGTGGTCCACCTTCGGGTAATGTTCCTTCTGCGCCGCCGGGAGCGGGCCGAAAGGCCGGAGCCCGGAGGAGCTAGCTAAAACAAAATCCCCTTGTGGGGTTGCGTTTCAGTGGCCTATGGTGTAATTGGCAACACTACGGTTTCTGGTACCGTCATTCTAGGTTCGAGTCCTGGTAGGCCAGCTTGCAGAGCTCATCTGCACACGCGGAGATCCAGATCCGCAACGCCCCCGTTGTGTAGCGGCCTAGCACGCTGCCCTCTCACGGCAGTAGCGCCGGTTCGAATCCGGTCGGGGGTACAGATCCTTCCCGGGGAGGCAGTTCGGGTCGCACCCGCTGCCCCTCATGCAGGATCGCTAGGGCCCCCGTTGTGTAGCGGCCTAGCACGCTGCCCTCTCACGGCAGTAGCGCCGGTTCGAATCCGGTCGGGGGTACGGTTAAACCACCATGGGCTATGGTGTAATTGGCAACACTACGGTTTCTGGTACCGTCATTCTAGGTTCGAGTCCTGGTAGCCCAGCTTCTGATCTGCGGAAACGCACGATTCAGGCCCCCGTTGTGTAGCGGCCTAGCACGCTGCCCTCTCACGGCAGTAGCGCCGGTTCGAATCCGGTCGGGGGTACACGGTCCGAAAGGGTCTCCACTTCGGTGGGGGCCCTTTCGGCGTTCCCGGACGCGTTCTCGTACGCCGGGCCGTCGACCCGGGGGAATCGACTTCCCGCGCCCGGCCGTCGGCCGGGGATCGACTTCCCGCGCGCCGGCCGGTGATCAACTCGGTGTGCATCGCCTTGAGTTCGATCACGCCGGAAAGAGAGCGCGGGGTGTACCGGGGCCCTCGGGGCCGGCACACCCCGCGTACGGGACGATGCGCTTCGGGGAGGGCCTGCCGCGGCGTTGAGGCCGGCCCGTCCCGTCGCGCGCGGGAATGAAGCGAAGGTCAGCCCGTGCGGCGCAGGGCCTCGGAGAGACGGCCGGCGGCGTCGATGACCGCCTGGGCGTGCATCCGGCCCGGGTGACGGCTCAGGCGCTCGATCGGCCCGGAGACCGAGACGGCGGCCACGACACGGTTCGAGGGACCGCGGACCGGCGCGGAGACGGACGCCACGCCCGGCTCGCGCTCACCGATCGACTGGGCCCAGCCCCGGCGCCGTACTCCCGACAGGGCGGTGGCCGTGAAGCGGGCGCCCTGCAGACCGCGGTGCAGCCGCTCCGGCTCTTCCCAGGCCATCAGGATCTGGGCGGAGGAGCCGGCCTTCATGGTGAGGGTGGAGCCGACCGGGACGGTGTCCCGCAGACCGGAGAGCCGCTCGGCCGCGGCGACGCAGATGCGCATGTCGCCCTGGCGGCGGTAGAGCTGCGCGCTCTCGCCCGTGATGTCCCGCAGATGCGTGAGCACCGGGCCCGCCGTCGCGAGGAGACGATCCTCACCCGCGGCCGCGGCCAGTTCGGCGAGCCGGGGTCCGAGAATGAAACGGCCCTGCATGTCGCGCGCCACCATGCGGTGGTGTTCAAGTGCCACGGCGAGGCGATGTGCCGTGGGTCGTGCCAGTCCGGTCGCCGCGACCAGGCCCGCGAGGGTGGCCGGACCGGACTCCAGAGCGCTCAGGACAAGGGCTGCCTTGTCCAGAACGCCGACGCCGCTACTGTTGTCCATGAAACGATACTCGCGTCTCACTCTGTGAAACGCAAGTTCAATTTCCGGTGGAACGCGCCACCCTTGTAGACACAGCGGCCCGCGAACCAACGGGTCCGGCGGACGACGTCCGTTACAAGGGGTACGGACGTTCACCGCCCCGGAAATCTCTAGTTGGGCCGGCGCCACACAAGCCGGCCGGAGGGAAAGCGATGGGTAGGACACTCGCGGAGAAGGTCTGGGACGACCATGTCGTCCGGCGCGCCGATGGCGAACCCGACCTCCTCTTCATCGATCTGCACCTGCTGCACGAGGTGACCAGCCCGCAGGCCTTCGACGGCCTGCGTCAGGCGGGGCGCCCGGTGCGCCGTCTCGACCTCACCATCGCCACCGAGGACCACAACACCCCGACCCTCGACATCGACAAGCCCATCGCGGACCCGGTCTCCCGGGTCCAGCTGGAGACGCTGCGCAAGAACGCCGCCGAATTCGGCGTGCGGCTGCACTCGCTGGGCGACGTCGAGCAGGGCGTGGTGCACGTGGTGGGACCGCAGCTGGGTCTGACCCAGCCGGGCACCACGGTGGTCTGCGGTGACTCCCACACCTCCACGCACGGTGCCTTCGGCGCCCTGGCGTTCGGCATCGGCACCTCGCAGGTCGAGCATGTGCTGGCCACCCAGACGCTGCCGCTGGCCCGCCCGAAGACCATGGCCATCACGATCGACGGCGAACTGCCCGACGGCGTCAGCGCCAAGGACCTGATCCTGGCGATCATCGCCAAGATCGGTACCGGCGGCGGCCAAGGCTACATCCTGGAATACCGCGGCTCCGCCATCGAGAAGCTCTCGATGGAGGCCCGGATGACCATCTGCAACATGTCGATCGAGGCCGGCGCCCGCGCGGGCATGATCGCCCCCGACGAGACCGCCTTCGCGTACCTCAAGGGCCGCGCCCACGCCCCCGAGGGCGAGGAGTGGGACGCCGCGGTCGCGTACTGGAAGACCCTGAAGTCCGATGACGACGCGGAATTCGACGCGGAGGTCGTCATCGACGCCGCCTCCCTGTCGCCGTTCGTCACCTGGGGCACCAACCCCGGCCAGGGCGCGCCGCTTTCGGCGAACGTCCCCGACCCGGCTTCGTACGAAGACGCTTCGGAGCGCCACGCCGCCGAAAAGGCCCTGGAATACATGGGGTTGACCGCCGGACAGCCGCTGCGTGACATCAAGGTCGACACCGTCTTCGTAGGTTCGTGCACCAACGGCCGTATCGAGGACCTGCGTGCGGCCGCCGAGATCGTCGAGGGCCGCAAAGTCGCCGACGGCGTACGGATGCTGGTCGTCCCCGGCTCCGCGCGGGTCGGTCTGCAGGCCGTCTCCGAGGGTCTGGACGTGGTCTTCAAGGAGGCCGGCGCCGAATGGCGGCACGCGGGCTGCTCGATGTGTCTGGGCATGAACCCCGACCAGCTGGCTCCCGGTGAGCGCTCCGCGTCCACCTCCAACCGCAACTTCGAGGGCAGGCAGGGCAAGGGCGGCCGTACGCACCTGGTCTCGCCGCAGGTCGCCGCCGCCTCGGCGGTCGCGGGCCACCTGGCCTCCCCGGCCGACCTGTCCGACGCCCCTGTGCCCGCTGGAGTCTGAGAGCCATGGAAGCATTCACCACGCACACCGGGCGGGCCGTCCCGCTGCGCCGCAGCAACGTCGACACCGACCAGATCATCCCCGCCCACTGGCTCAAGAAGGTGACCAGGGACGGCTTCGAGGACGGCCTCTTCGAGGCCTGGCGCAAGGACGCGTCCTTCATCCTCAACCAGCCCGAGCGCAAGGGCGCCACGGTTCTGGTGGCGGGTCCCGACTTCGGTACGGGCTCCTCCCGCGAGCACGCCGTCTGGGCGCTCCAGAACTACGGCTTCAAGGCCGTCATCTCGTCCCGGTTCGCCGACATCTTCCGCGGCAACTCGCTCAAGAACGGCCTGCTCACGGTGGTTCTGGAGCAGAAGATCGTGGACGCGCTCCAGGAGCTGTCGGAGAAGGACCCCGAGGCCGAGATCACGGTCGACCTCGAGGCCCGTGAGGTGCGCGCCGAGGGCATCACCGCCGCCTTCGAGCTCGACGAGAACGCCCGCTGGCGGCTGCTGAACGGACTGGACGACATCTCCATCACCCTCCAGAACGAGGGCGACATCGCGGCGTACGAGGCCAAGCGGCCTTCGCACAAGCCGAAGACGCTGCAGCTCTGACGCCCAGGGCCGGATCGCGGCCGGGTCAAGACTGATTTGAGCCACCGCAACACCCCTCTGTACCCCCAATCGTGGACGGTTGGGGGTACAGCTGTTTCTGCTCCCGCACGGCTCCCGCGTGCCCCCGAGAAGCATGCCAACTCCCTTAGTTACAAAGGACGTTGCCTGGGTACGCGCAGGGAGGGGCGACTTCCGGCCAGGGTGGTCAGGAGGCCTCCGGGGGGCGGCAGTTACCCCCTGCGCAGGCGACAACTCGCCCCAGATGGCACAATCTGTGCATGGAACGTGACGGCCAACTTGAGCTCTACATGGCAGTCGCGGCCCAACTCAAGGAAGCGCACACAAGAGTGCGCGCACTGCAAGTCCCGGAGGGCGTACGGATGGCGCTGACCCGGAAGCTGCTGGTCATTACGGCCGCGGCCAAGCACGATCTCGCCGATGCGACAAGGCGCCTGGAGCGGTTCACCACCGACCTCGACGAGGGTCGATTCCTCGAAGGGGAACGCTGAGGAACTCCGCTGCGGCCCGAGTTCGTTGCGGCACAAGGGTGATTAGCCCGTTTCGTGTTTGATTTGCGGTATATATCTGCCTAACGTGCGAAAAAGCTTGAACGCATTCGTTCGGGCAATGTCTCCGAAGGGGAAGACGTGAACAAGGCGCAGCTCGTAGAAGCGATTGCCGACAAGGTCGGCGGGCGTCAGCAGGCCGCCGACGCGGTCGACGCGGTACTGGACGCCATCGTCCGTGCGGTTGTCGGCGGAGACCGGGTCTCGGTCACCGGCTTCGGTTCCTTCGAGAAGGTTGACCGTCCGGCTCGTTACGCCCGCAACCCGCAGACGGGTGAGCGTGTTCGGGTCAAGAAGACCTCCGTGCCGCGCTTCCGCGCCGGCCAGGGCTTCAAGGACCTGGTGAGCGGCTCGAAGAAGCTCCCGAAGAACGACGTAGCGGTCAAGAAGGCCCCGAAGGGCAGCCTCTCCGGCGGAGCTTCCGCGACGGTGAAGAAGGCCGCGGCCAAGAAGGCCACCACCGCCAAGAAGGCGGCGGTCAGGAAGACCACGGCGAAGAAGACGGTCGCGAAGAAGACCACGGCCGCCGTGAAGAAGACCGCGGCGAAGAAGACGACGGCGAAGACGGCCGCCGCCAAGAAGACCGCGGCCAAGACGACCACCGCCAAGACGACCGCGGCCAAGAAGGCTCCGGCGAAGAAGGCCACGGCCAAGAAGGCCCCCGCCAAGAAGTCGACGGCTCGCAAGATCACCGCCAAGAAGGCCACCGCCCGCTAGAAGCCGGGCGCACGGGCGCCTCACGCGCCGGGCCGGGCTCCCGTCGGGAGCCCGGCCCGCGGCATGTTCAGAACGTCTGCAGCGTGATCAGGGTGATCCGGCGCTCCGCGCCCTCGCCCTCGGTCTCGATCCGCACGCGCTGGCCCGGCCGCAGCAACCGCAGCCCGCCGGCGTCGAACGCCGGCCCGTCGAAGGGCACCGGAGTGCCGTCGTCGAGCAGCACCTGTCCGCTGCGGGTCTCGGGGTCGTACGTGTACGAGGTCGCCTGCATGGGGGCAGCCTACTGACCGCGCCGCGCGGGGCCCGCCGGCCTGCTGCCGCCTACTGCCCGGGAATCAGCAGCCGTGCCGCCGCGGCGGCCGTGCGAGGGCCCACGCCGAGCGTCAGCGCCGCCCGCAGATCGTCCCGGGTGTCCACGTCCTGACGTACGGAATCCACCGCGTCGAGACGGAGTTCCGCGGCTCCCGAGGCACGATGGCGGGCCCGGGAATCGCCGCCGAAAGCGGGGCCCAATTCCAGGCCCGGGGAAGCGGCCAGGAGAGTGGTGCCGATTGCGGCAGCATCGGCCAGAAAAGCGCGGGGGAATTCACCGGCGGCGGCCAGTACCCGGGCCAATTCCAAAGGCCGCAGAGCGGGCAGATCGGCGTTCAGGGCGGCAACGGCACTTTCGGGATCTCGGGACCGTACGACCCTTGCTCCGTGCGTCAGCGCCGCGTTGAGGCCTCCTCCCGGCTCGTCCGCGACGATGCGCGCGCCCAGCGCGGACAGCTCCCGCCCGGCCAGCACGTCGCCCGTGACGACCGCCACATCCCGGACCGCGGCGCAGGCCAGCGCCGCCGCCACGGTGTCCTGCGCGAACGCGAGGGCGAGGCCGGGGCGCAGTACGTCGGAGGCGGTGTCCGCCAGTCTGCTCTTGGCCCGCGCCAAAGGTTTGAGGGGTACGACCAAGGTCCACCGCACGAGCGCTCCGCCCTCTCCAGTCACGCCCTATTGTGACCCGGTCACCCTGGCGGTCCGGGCGCCGGGGCGTACGGTGTTCTCGACAGACAGGCGGCCTCGGGCGACACTTGTGCGGCCCCCCAGGCTCTAGAGGAAGGTGTCCGCGTGCCCCGCCGCAGAATCGGCTTCTGGTACCGCTTCGCAGCGGTTCTCTGCAAACCGCCGCTGGTGGTTCTGATCAAGCGGGACTGGCGAGGAATGGAGAACATTCCGGCCGAGGGCGGATTTATCACCGCGGTGAACCACAATTCCCACGCGGACCCGTTCGCGTATGCGCACTACCAGTACAACACCGGGCGTGTTCCGCGCTTCCTGGCGAAGGCAGGCCTTTTCAAGAAGGGATTCGTCGGCGCCGCGATGCGCGGCACCGGACAGATTCCCGTCTACCGCGAGAGCACCGACGCGCTGAGCGCGTTCCGGGCCGCGATCGACGCGGTGGAACGCGGTGAGTGCGTGGCGTTCTACCCCGAGGGCACGCTCACCCGTGACCCCGACGGCTGGCCGATGACCGGCAAGACCGGTGCGGCCAGGGTCGCCCTGCAGACCAAGTGCCCGGTGATTCCGGTCGCCCAGTGGGGCGCCAACGAACTGCTGCCCCCGTATGCCAAGAAGCCCAACGTCCTTCCGCGCAAGACCCACCACGTGCTCGCGGGCCCGCCGGTGGACCTCTCGCGCTTCTACGACCGGGAGATGAACCCGGACCTCCTGAAGGAGGTCACGGAGGTCATCATGGCCGCCATCACCGCGCAGCTGGAGCTGATCCGCGGTGAGAAGGCGCCCGAGAACGTGTACGACCCGCGCGAGGTGCGTATCGCGCAGCGCCGCAAGGCCGCGGCCAAGGGAAAAGCACAGCAGGAAGAAGGGCAGGGCACGTGAGCAAGCCGGTCAGGGCGGCCGTCTTCGGGACCGGATCGTGGGGTACGGCCTTCGGCATGGTGCTCGCCGACGCGGGGTGCGACGTCACCCTGTGGGCGCGCCGTCCCGAACTCGCCGACGCGGTCAACTCCACACGGATGAACCCGGACTACCTCCCGGGGATCGAACTCCCCGAGAACCTGCGGGCCACCGTCGACCCGGCCGAGGCCGCGCGCGACGCCGACTTCACCGTGCTCGCCGTGCCCTCCCAGACCCTGCGCGGGAACCTCGCGGAGTGGGTGCCGCTGCTCGCTCCGGACACCGTGCTCGTCTCGCTCATGAAGGGCGTCGAACTCGGCACCGTGAAGCGGATGAGCGAGGTCATCGAGGAGGTCGCCAAGGTCTCCGCGGACCGCGTCGCCGTCGTCACCGGACCCAACCTCGCCAAGGAGATCGCCCAGCGGATGCCCGCGGCCGCGGTCGTCGCCTGCCGCGACGAGGCGGTGGCCCGGCGCATCCAGACCGCCAGCCACACGCCGTACTTCCGCCCGTACACGAACACCGACGTGGTGGGCTGCGAACTCGGCGGTGCCGTCAAGAACGTGATCGGTCTCGCCGTCGGCATCGCCGACGGCATGGGCCTGGGCGACAACGCCAAGGGCTCGCTGATCACCCGCGGCCTGGCCGAGACCACCCGGCTCGGACTCGTCATGGGCGCGGACCCGATGACGTTCTCCGGCCTCGCGGGCCTCGGCGACCTCGCCGCGACCTGCTCGTCGCCGCTCTCCCGCAACCACACCTTCGGCATCAACCTCGGCAGGGGCATGACCCTCCAGGAGACCATCGCGGTCACCCGGCAGACCGCCGAGGGCGTCAAGTCCTGTGAGTCCGTGCTGGATCTGGCCCGCAGGCACGGCGTCGACATGCCGATCACGGAGACCGTCGTCAGCATCGTCCACGAGGGCAAGCCCCCGGTGGTCGCCCTCAAGGAGCTGATGTCGCGCAGCGCGAAGTCCGAGCGCCGCTGAACCGGCTCCGCCGAACGGCCAGGTGGGCGACGCTCCGCAACGGTGGGCACGACGCTGAGCAACGGCCGCCGTGGGGCGCTGACTCACCGCCGGACCAACGGGTACTCTCAACGCGATATGAGCACCGAGAACCTCTCCCAGAACCCTGAGCAGCCGCCTCGCAAGCCGCGCGTGGCCGTCGTCTTCGGCGGCCGCAGCTCCGAACACGGGATCTCCGTGGTCACGGCCGGCGCCGTCCTCAGCGCCATCGACCGTACGAAGTACGACGTACTGCCGATCGGCATCACCCAGGACGGCCGTTGGGCGCTCACCGCGGACGAGCCGGAACGCATGGCGATCATCGACCGCAAGCAGCCCAGCGTCGAGCAGCTCGCCGAGTCCGGCGAGGGCGGCGTGGTGCTCCCCGTCGACCCGGCCAACCGCGAGGTCGTCTACAACGAGCCCGGTTCGGTCCCCAAGGCGCTCGGCGAGGTCGACGTCGTCTTCCCGATGCTGCACGGCCCGTACGGCGAGGACGGCACCCTCCAGGGCCTCCTGGAACTGTCCGGCGTCCCCTACGTCGGCTCGGGCGTGCTCGCCTCGGCCGTCGGCCAGGACAAGGACTACATGAAGCGGGTGTTCACCTCGTTCGGCCTGAAGGTGGGCCCGTACGTGGTGATCCGGCCGCGCGAGTGGCAGCAGGACGAGTCCGCCGCCCGCAAGAAGATCGTCGACTTCGCGGGTGAGCACGGCTGGCCGCTCTTCGTGAAGCCCGCGCGCGCGGGTTCCTCGTTCGGCATCACCAAGGTCGACGACCTCTCGGGCCTCGACGAGGCCATCGAGGAGGCCCAGCGGCACGACCCGAAGATCATCGTGGAGGCGCTGCTGCGCGGCCGCGAGATCGAGTGCGGGGTCCTGGAGTTCGAGGACGGGCCGCGCGCCTCGGTCCCCGCGGAGATCCCGCCCGTGCAGTCGCACGCCTTCTACGACTTCGAGGCCAAGTACATCGACGCGGCCGACGGGATCGTGCCCGCGCCGCTCACCGAGGAGCAGACCGCCGAGGTCCGCCGCCTGGCCGTCGAGGCCTTCGAGGCGGCGTCCTGCGAGGGCCTGGTCCGCGCGGACTTCTTCCTCACCGAGGACGGCGAGTTCGTGATCAACGAGATCAACACGATGCCGGGCTTCACGCCGATCTCCATGTACCCGCGGATGTGGCGCGAGACGGGCATCGGCTACCCGGAACTCGTCGACCGCCTGATCCAGGCGGCGCTGCGGCGGTCCACCGGGCTGCGCTGAGCATCCCGCGGGACCACGGTGTCAGTCGGCGATCCCCTTGGGGATCGCCTTCTTGACGGAGGCGGCCAGGTCGACGAGCACCCCGGAGACATCGGCGCTTCCGGGCACCGTGACCTGGACGTACGCCAGACGCGAAGCGGTGGTGAGGCGGGTCGTCCCGTCGTCCTGCTTCTCCATCAGCCAGTCGACGCCGTTCACACCACCGCCGACCGCCTTCGGGTCGTCGCCGGTCGCGACCTTCGGGTCGACCATCTTCGGGGGTCGCTCGACACCGCAGCGCAGTATGATCGCCGGGCTTCCCCAGCCCGCGGTCAGCGCGGACCGGGGTTCCGGGTCCTCACGGCCCTGGCCGTCCACTGTCCGCGGCAGCACCTTGTCCAGGTTCTGGCACAGCTCGGTGACCTTCGTGTCCGGGCTCGGAACCGCGACGGACGCGCTGTCGTCTGCTGAGGAGCAGCCCGCGATCGCGATCAGCACCGCGAGAGCGGGCGGCCCGAGGAGAGCGGTGTGCCGGTGACGGAAGGAGTTCACCGGCCAAGGGTAGACGGGGGCTACAGGTGCACGACCGGGCAGGTCAGGGTGCGGGTGATGCCGTCCACTTGCTGGACCTTGGCGACCACCATGCGACCGAGGTCGTCGACGGTGTCCGCCTGGGCACGCACGATCACGTCGTACGGTCCTGTCACGTCCTCGGCCGTGATCACCCCCGGGATCTTGCTGATCGTCTCGGCGACGGTCGACGCTTTGCCGACCTCCGTCTGGATCAGGATGTACGCCTGTACCACGGAACCTCCAGGGCGGCCACGAGGATCATGTGGGGAAAAGGAACGCCACGGTATCGCGTTGCCGCTCGCCGCGGGGAGACCCGCGGTGACTGGGGCTCGCGCGCCGGGGTGGAGGGACTGCGCAAGTTGACGGTCAACTCGACCGTACCGAGTACGGAGACGGCTCGCGACCGGGCACGAGCAGCGACAGAGGGAGCACGACGATCATGAAGGGCACCGTGGGCGAGTTGGGGGAGTTCGGGCTCATCCGAGAGCTCACCTCGCGTCTCACCACCACCCCGGCGGTCCGGGTCGGCCCCGGCGACGACGCCGCGGTGGTGGCAGCGCCGGACCGCAGGGTCGTGGCGAGCACCGACATCCTCCTCGAAGGACGGCACTTCCGCCGCGACTGGTCCACCGCGTACGACGTCGGCCGAAAGGCGGCCGCGCAGAACCTCGCGGACATCGCCGCGATGGGCGCCGTACCGACCGCGCTGCTGCTCGGCCTGGTCGTGCCCGCCGAGCTCCCGGCCACCTGGCCCTCCGAGCTGATGGACGGGCTGCGCGACGAGTGCCAGGTCGCGGGCGCGGCCGTGGTCGGCGGAGATGTCGTACGGGGCGAGACCATCACGATCGCGATCACCGCGCTCGGCGATCTGCGCAACCACGAACCGGTCACCCGGGGTGGCGCGCAGCCCGGTGACGTCGTCGCCGTGACCGGCTGGCTCGGCTGGTCCGCGGCGGGGTTCGCCGTGCTCTCCCGGGGCTTCCGCTCGCCGCGCGCCTTCGTCGAGGCCCACCGCCGGCCCGAACCGCCGTACCACGCGGGTCCGGCGGCCGCCGGTCTCGGCGCGACCTCGATGACGGACGTCAGCGACGGCCTGATCGCCGACCTCGGACACATCGCCGAGGCGAGCAAGGTGCGCATCGACATCCGCTCCGGGGACATCGACATCCCCTCCCAGATGAACGACATCGGTCAGGCCGTCGGCGTCGACCCGATCCAGTGGGTGCTCACCGGCGGCGAGGATCACGCGATCGTCGCGACCTTCCCGCCGGACGTGAAGCTGCCGGCGCGCTGGAAGGTGATCGGCGAGGTCCTCAACCCGTCGGCCCTGCCCCAGGTCACCGTGGACGGCGCCCCCTGGACGAGCAAGGGCGGCTGGGACCACTTCGGGGACATCGAGTCCTGAGGCCGTCGCGCCGGATACGCCGCCGGCGCCCAACGTGCTGTCCAGTGGGCGGACTTCGAGGTCCGGAAGGCGAGATGGGGCCACCCGTCGGCCCGGTGGGCGGATCGCGGCGGAAATCCGCCGGGCGGGGGCCGAGTTGTCCGCGTCCGGCTGGCCCGCGCGTGTGGGCCAGCGCCCGTGGGGCCTCCACGGGCGCGGACAGCCCGCAGCTCGATGCCTGGCGCGGTCTTCTCGGTGAATGAGGGCAGCAAAAAACCCGCCCACCGTGAGGTGGACGGGTTCAGTGCAGACGTACCAGCAGTGGCCGCGCGCTAGCGGTTGTCAGCGCGTGACCTTGCCGGCCTTGATGCACGAGGTGCAAGCGTTCACGCGCTTCGGCGTCCCGCTCACCACGGTACGGACGCGCTGGATGTTGGGGTTCCAACGGCGCGGCGTACGGCGGTGCGAAAACGAGATGCTATTGCCGAAGCCCGGCCCCTTGCCGCAGACATCGCAGTTGGCAGCCACGGGTCACTCCAAAAACTTCAGATGCACTTACGGTTGATCCCGGCATGCCGAGAATCAAGATCTAGGATCTGAGTGGCGGTGCCAGGGGGATGGCCCGATCGGATCGGGCAACTGGAGCAGCATACAACGACTGCGTCCGGAGAACGAAACTACCATGACCGGCCGGTTGCCACTCCGCCCTCCTCCGGGCCCTCTACCGGCAGTAACCCTTTCTGGGTCTACGCTGCGTCACACGTCCAGCAGCTCAAGGAGGCGCAGGTGCCGCAGGTGCCGCAGACATTCGATGCTCTCGCGGTGCGCACCTGGTGCGGCCTCGCGCTGGAGGCCCTGGGCCGCGCGCGCGAGGAGATCGACGCGATCAATGTCTACCCGGTTGCGGACGGCGACACCGGGACGAACCTGTATCTGACGGTGGAGTCGGCGGCGGCCGCGGTCGAGGCGGTGTTCGCGGGGTACGAGGCGATGGCCCCTCCTGCGCCGCTTGAGGCCGCCGAAGGGAACGGGGCGTCCGAAGCCGGCTCCGGGACCGCCGAAGGTTCCGGGCCTGCGGGAGGGGGCGGTGTCTCCCTCGCCGATGCCGTGCGCGCGATGGCGCACGGAGCCCTGATCGGAGCCCGGGGCAATTCCGGAACCATCCTCGCGCAGCTGCTGCGGGGCATGGCCCAGGTGCTCGCCGCCGACGGTGAGACCGCTCACACCGACGGCCGGGGCATGCGCCTCGCCCTGCGGAACGCCGCCGACTCCGCACGCAAGGCCGTCGCACACCCCGTCGAGGGCACGGTCCTCACCGTCGCGTCGGCCGCCGCCGACGCGGCTTCCGGCGCCGAAGGGGACTGCGGCACGGTCGCGCTCGCGGCGTACGAGGGAGCGAGCGCCGCGCTCGCCGCGACCACCGGGCAACTCGCCGTCCTGGAGCACGCCGGTGTCGTCGACGCGGGCGGGCGGGGACTGGTGGCGGTGCTCGCGGCCCTGGTGGAGACGTTCACGGGGGAGGCGCCGAGGACGCCCGCGGGGTCCGCCCGCCTCCACGAGCCGGGGGAGGAGACCGTTCCCGATGCCATGGGCGGGGCCGGTACGGCCGGCATCCCGGCGTCCGGAACCGCGGATACCCGGGACGCCCGTCCCGGAGCCACTGGAGCCACTGGAGCCACTGGAGCCACTGGAGGCACCGGAGGCGGCGCGAGTGGGCGTCCCGGTCCGCCCGTGCACGCGGCCGGCGGGCCGGATGTGCGGGACGACGACCTGGCCGACGCGACCGACACCTGCGTGGACGGGGCGGCGGAGGACGGCCATCCCGCCTTCGAGGTCATCTACCTCCTCGAAGCCGAGGACGCGGCCGTGGACCGTCTGCGGGACCGGCTCGACGGCCTCGGCGACTCCCTCGTCGTGGTCGGCGGCGACGGCCTGTGGAACATTCATGTGCACGTGGACGACGCGGGCGCGGCCGTCGAGGCGGGCGTCGAGGCGGGGCGGCCGCACCGTATCCGGATCACCCACTTCGGGCTCGGAGACGTGCACACCGGAGCCGGGGCCGGGCGTCCGCCCCGGGAGCGGGCGCAGCGAGCCGTCGTGGCCGTCGTGCCCGGCGAGGGCCTGGCCGGGCTCTACACGGAGGCCGGGGCGACCACCGTGCTGGCGCGGCCGGGGGAGCCGCCCGCCAGCGGGGAACTCGTGGAGGCCGTACGACGGGCCCACGCGCGCGAGGTGGTGCTGCTGCCCAACGACGCCGACCTGCGGCACACCGCGGCGGCGGCCGCCGAACAGGCCCGCGCCGAGGGCGTCCGGGTCGCGCTGATCCCGACCCGTTCCGCAGTGCAGGGCATCGCAGCACTGGCCGTGCACGAACCGGAGCGCCGCTTCGACGAGGACGTCGTCGCGATGACCTCGGCGGCCGGCGCCACCCGCTACGCCGAGGTCGCTGTCGCCGAGCGGCAGTCCTGGACCATGGCCGGCATCTGCCAGGCCGGGGACGTCCTCGGCCTCATCGACGGCGACGTCGCCGTCATCGGCGCCGACCTCACCACCACGGCGGAGACCGTCCTCGACCGGATGCTCTCGGCGGGCGGCGAGATGGTCACCCTCGTCCTGGGCGACGAGGCCCCCGAGACCATCGCCGCGCACCTGGAGTCCCGGGTACGGGAGTCGTACCTGGCGGTGGACACCGTGGTGTACCGGGGCGGGCGCCAGGGCGCGCTGCTGCTGATCGGGGTCGAGTAGCGGCTTCGGGACGCGGCCCGCGGTGGCGTTCAGACGCTCGCGGGAACCGTGTCCCGCTCGGGGTGTTCCCCGGGCACGACCGCCCGGTGGGCGCGTTCGACGGACTGCCCCCAGTAGGTTCCGGCGACCATGAGCACGGCACCGAGCGCGGTGAGGGCCGTGAGGTGTTCGCCGCCCAGGCCGATGCCGACCGCGACGGCCCAGACCGGCTCGGTACCCAGCAGCAGACTGGCCCGGCTGGCGGAACTGCGCTGCACCGCCCAGGTCTGGGCGAGGAAGGCGAACACGCTGCAGAACAGGGCGAGATAGAAGAGCTGCGCCCAGCCCGCGGCATCCACCCTGCCCAGCGTCGGCAGGGTGCCGGCGACGGGCACCGCGAACAGGGCGGTGCCGACAACCGTCTGGACGGCTGTGACGTGCAGCGGTCGTACGGAATGGCGGGCGGTGAGCCGCCCCACGAGCGCCACGTGGGCCGCGCGGACCAGCGCGGCGGCGAGGATCAGCAGGTCACCGCTCCGGGGTGAGTGGAAACCGCTGCCGGACACCAGGAGCCCGACGGCCAGCAGGCACAGACCGGTGGCGGCGAAGTAGCGAAGCGGCAGCCCCGCCGCGCCGGACGTGCGGTCCAGCAGCGGGGTGAGGACGACGGTGAGGCTGATGATCAGGCCCGCGTTGGCCGCACTGGTGTGCGCGACCCCGTACGTCTCCAGGACCAGGACCGCCGCCTGAGTGACCCCCAGCGCCGCCCCGACGTGAAGCTCGTGACGCGTGCCGCGCCTTGTCCGGCGACGGGCGGCGACGAGGGCGACGCAGGCGACGGCCGAGATGCCGTACCGGGCGAACAGGACGAGCAGGACGGGGAGCGCCGAAGTGGCTGTCTTGGCGGCCAGATAACTGGAACCCCAGACAGCGGCGACAAGGAGAAGCACCGCGTCGGTGCTGCGGACTCGGGACACGCCCCACACGCTCCCCCACACCGACCCTGAAGCCCAGGGCGAAGTTCTTCAGCATCTTTTAAGCATCACTACAATGAGCGGATGAACGAGCGGCAGCTGCGGATCCTGCGCGAACTCGGTGAGCTGGGGAGTGTCACCGCCGTGGCGGAGGCACTGCTGATGACCCCCTCGGCGATCTCGCAGCACCTGCGCCTGCTGCAACGCTCGATTCCCGTCCCGCTCACCGAACGCGACGGACGCCGGCTGGTGCTGACGGACGCCGGGCGGGCGCTGGCCGGCGCGGCGATCGAGGTGGAGAGCGCCCTCGCCCGGGCACGGCACTCCGTGGACGAGTTCGTCGACGAGCCGGCCGGAGACGTGTCGGTGGCCGCCTTCCACAGCGCGGGTGCCACCTTCTTCCCGATCCTGCTGCGCGGCCGGGACCCGCGGGCCCCGCGGCTCGCGCTCGCCGACGAGGACGTGGCGCAGGACCACTTTCCCCGGCTGACGCGGGACTACGACCTCGTACTCGCTCATCACCTCGCGCACGCGCAGCCCTGGCCGCACACCGTCACCGCCACCACGCTGCTGCGCGAACCGCTCGACGTCGCCATGCCGGCCGACCACCCGCTGGCCCGCGAAGAGCGGCTGACCCCGCGTGATGTCGCCGACCTGCCCTGGATCACCGTGCACGACGGATTCCCGCTGATGGCCACCATCGACGCCATCGCGACCGCAGCGAACCGGCGGCTCGACATCGTCCACCGCATCAACGAATTCGCGGTCGTCGCGGAGACCGTCGCCGCGGGAGGCGGGCTCGCCCTTATGCCCCGCTGGACCACGCGCCGGCATCCCGCCCTGGTCCTCAGACCGCTCAGCGGGGTCCACGCCATACGGCGCATCGACGTGCTCCACCGTCCCGAACGCGTGGCACGCAAGGCCGTACGGACGGTGCTCGACGAACTGCGCCGCGCGGCCCAGGCGATCCGGGGCGGCGACGACGCGGATTCCGACGCCGTCGCGACGTCCGCCGCCGGTCCACCGTGAGACGGGCGGCGACGGGATCCTGACGGCGATCTCGACGGGGCGCCGGGACCTTCCCGCCGTACACCCTGATGCCGAGGGGCGGAGATCCGGTACCGAGGCGTCGAGAGCCGATGTCGAGGCGCGGGGACGCCGCGCCTCGGCATCGGTCAGGCCCTGTCGGCCTTCTCCATGAGCGTGAGCATCTGCCCGGCGTCCGCCCGCCGGGCCGCGGCGATCTCACCGTCCAGCCGCTTGCACGCGGCAAGGACCCCGCGCGCGCGTGCCGTGGCGGCCTCGTGCCGTCCCAGGTCGGCCTCCAGCCGGGCGGCCGCCAGTTCGGCGCCCGTCCGGGCGTCGAGCAGGGCGTCCCCGAGGGAGGCGAACACGAGGATCGCCCGGGTGATGTGCCCGAGGGCCTCCTCGAACGCGTCCCGCGTGGCAGCCTCCTCCGCGTCGTTCGGCACGGAACGGGCCACCAGATCCCCGAACTGACGGTGGGTGTGCCCGAGTTCGGCGACGACACGGCGCCGCGCCTCCTCGTCTTCGAGCCCATAGCCGATTCGGGTTCCGATTCTGGAGCTGGAGCTGGAGCTGGAGCCGGAATCGGAATCGGAGCCGGAGCCGGAATCGGTCTCGGCTCCGGTTTCGGGCACTGCTTCGGCTGCGGATCCGGACCCGGTCGCGGCCCCGAGGCGGGCCCCGGTTTCGGCCGTGGTTTCGGCCGTGGTTTCGCTCTGGAGGCGGGCTCCGGTCTCGGTTCCGGTCCCGGCGGTGGTTCCCGTTTCGTCCCCGCCTCCGCTCCCGGGCTCGCCCCCGTCTCCGGCCCCCGCCTCGGTCGAGTCGTCCGGTGAGTCGTCCGGCAGGAACAGGTGTTCCGTCCCCGGCGAGCCCGGGGCAGCCGCCCGGCTCTCCACCGCCGACTCGCACTCCTGGACCGCCGCTCCCATCAGCTCCCGCGCACCGTCGAGTCCTCCGTCCAGCCGGGCTGCGCCCCACGCGCGGGCCCGGAGCGCCCGGACCAGCCCGTGGACGTTGCCCAGCTCGCGCCAGAGGTCGCCCGCACGGGCGTACGCCTGATCCGCCTGGGCGGTCATCCCGGCGTGCCCGAGGGCCTCGGCCGCGAGATGCGCGAGCATCGCGTGGTCGCGCTGCTCGGGCCAGTGCCGGGCGATGTCCGCGGCGCGCAGCCAGTGCTCGGCGGCCTCGCGGTGTTCGCCGAGCTCGGTGAGGCAGTCGCCGAGCCACCAGCGCGTCTGCACGATCGCGCCGTCGCCGTGCATCTCGCCGGTCAGATCCGGCAGCGCCGACTCCAGGATCTCGGCGGCCTCCGCCCACCGGCCCCGGCGGAGCAGGAAACCACCGAGCTGGTGGCGCGCCCAGGCCCCGAACGTGGCGGCGTCGCCCGCTTCGTCGGCCCAGTGCGCGGCCTCCAGTGCATGTTCCGAGGCGGGGCCGAACTGCCCGGTGGCGGCGAGTATCTCGGCGAGCCGGAGATGCAGCTGGGCATGGCCGGCCGGCTCCAGGTGGGAATCGCCGTGGTCCAGCGCTGCGCGCGTCGCCCGCTCCGCCGCCTCCGTGTCGCCGAGGTGCATCGCGATCCCGGCGAGCCGGGAGTCGTACTCGACGGCGAACCACGGCAGCCCCGCCGCCACGAACCCCTCGACGGCGCGCGAGAGGAACTCGGCGGCTCCTTCGGCGTCGTCGGCGCGGGCCGCGAGCTCCCCGAGCATCGCGTACGCCTCGGCGGCCCGCGAAGCCAGCGCCACGTCGTCCCCGGCGTGCGGCTCCGTGAGGGCCAGCAACTCCCGCGCGGCCTCCTCGGCGGCGACCATGACATCGCCCTCGGAACCGAAGCCGAAGCTTGTGCCGGAGCCGGAGCCGGAGCCGGAGCCGGAGCCGGAGCCGGAGTCGGAGTCGGAGAGCGGCTGGCTGCCCTCCGGACCGGCCTCCAGCTCGTCCACCCGATGCATCAGCGTCCGCGCCCGCCCCACCAGCACGGACGCCGTCTGGGACACCTCCGTCCCGCCCTCCGCGAAGAGCGCCAGCACCTGCTCGCGCAGTTCCGCGACGGTGTCCAGGACCTCCGCGGCCCCGCCGGACAGCGCCTGGACGTACGCGGCGCGGGAACGGGCCGCCAGTGCCTCGCCGGGGTCGCCCGCCTCGGCGTACAGCTCGGCGGCCCGATGGAAGAGGCCGGCGCCCTGTGGTCCCTCACCCATCGCCGCGTGATCGGCGATCTCCGCGCGGTCGCGGACCCGCAGTTCGTGGCCCTCGGAGGCGCGCGAGACCGCCGCCCACGCCTCCACCGCGTCCGGGTTGCGCAGCGCCGAGAGCCGCCGGGCCTCGGCGAGCAGCGCGTCCAGGTCGGGTTCGGCGGCCGCGGCCCCGGCCTGCGGCACGGGAGCGGGGGCCGTCGGCGGTACGTGGTGGCCGGTGCGTGCCGGGCGCGCGGAGCGCACGCCCAGCGGCAGCCGGTCGACGAGCGTCGGCTGATCCATGCGGGCGCGGGCGCGCTCGCTGACGTACGACGTGCCGTTGCGGGCGTCGAACCGAGCGGCCAGGTCGAGCACCTCCCCGCGCGCGTGCACGGAGAGTTCCGCCGCCGTCCACCCGCGCCCCGCGGGCCCGGGAACCGGCTGCCCGCCGAGTCCGAGGGAGGTCAGACGGTCCATGGTGAGCGCCACCACCGCCATGAAGTCCAGCTTGCTGCGCGGGTCCCCGGAGTCCGTGAAGTAGGCCGGGCGCTCCGCGAGCAGTTCCAGGGCGCGCGCCTCGTTGCCGGTGAGCGCGCAGAACTCCACATGGTCCGCGTACGCGCCCCGCATGCTCTCCATGGCCCGCACCAGCCGGAAACCGCGCAGATGATGGGCGCGCGCCTCGTCGACGCGCCCCAGGCGCAGCAGCGGCAGCAGGGAGGACGCGAGGACGGTGTGCGGCTCGTGGGCGCAGGTGTACTCGCCCTCCAGCGCTGGCGCCCACAGCTCCAGTGCCTCCACGTCCGCGCCGCGCACCGCCCGCCACCAGCCCTGTCCGTGCAGCTCGCACGCGTGGCAGTCGGCCATCGAGTCACGGTCCGCGGCCATCCAGGCGGTGTACGCCCGCTCGGCGCGCTCCAGGTCGCCCAGGTGGGCGGCGACGCTGAACTCGGCACCGCGCACGGCCCGTTCGGAGTGGCCGGCGAGACGGTAGCGCCGCTCCATCTCGCCGAGCCACTTCTCTATGGAGGCCAGCGGAACGTGCGGCTGGTCGAGCATGCCCGCCGACATCCACTTGAAGACCCAGTGCAGGGAGTGGATCTCGAACTCGTCGAAGTCCTCGGGGTGTTCGTCCCACATGCGCAGCAGGCGCGCGAAGGGGACGAACATCTTGCCCTTCTCGGAGCTGTAGTTGTAGACCTTCAGCTGGTGTCCGAGCGCCTCGATGACGGCGAGCGGGATGTTCAGCCGCTCGGCCTCCACGAGCAACTGCTCCGCGCGCGCGTTGCGGCCGGGCCCCTCCGGCTGCTCGTAGTTGTCCGCCATCGCCCGGCGCAGCGTGTCGAAGTCCATCGCCGGGCTCATCGGCGGTCGTCCTTTCCGGGGTCGGTGTGGGTGGCCCACTCCAGGAGGCCGATGAAGGCGCGGTTGAGGAGCGCCGAGTCCGCGGGCCGCAGCGGGCGCTGGGCCATCAGCAGGGCCTGTCCGTAGAGAGACTCCGTGGCGGTGCCCATCAGGTCAGGATCACCGAGCGAACTGATCCTGCGGATCAGCGGGTTGAGGTGATTGAGGACCAGACGCGCGCGGGGGGTGGTGCCGCGCAGCGAGCCGAGAATGCCCGCCCACAGGTCGTCGGCCTGCTCCTCGGCCTCCGCACGGGCCTGCTCGTGGCGGGCCGCCCGGTCGTCCAGATGCAGGGCGGGCACCGACATGGGGTGGAAGGCGCGCAGGACCACATCGCAGTTCAGCGGGTCGAGTCTGGCCCGCGCGACCCCCAGGAAGGCCGACAGGGCCAGCTCCTCGGCCGGGTCCACCGCGTCCAGATGAGCCGTCACGGTGTCCGCGTCCAGCTCCGAGACGACCGTCCCGGGGCGCACGGCGGGCAACGCCTCGATCAGCTCGCTGTCGTACGTGTAGCCGCCGTTGACGACCCCGACGCCCTGCGCGGAGGCGATCGGCGCGACCTGCCGGTACTCCTCGACGGTCCGCGTGAAGTGCACCACCGGGTGCCGCTGCGCGAACTCCTCCAGGGACAGCCGTCCGTCGGTCGTCTCGAAGGGCAGCCAGGGCAGCATCGTGCGCAGCATCTCCGCGTCGTGCCGCGCCAGCGACTTCACGCCCAGGTGGTGCACCGACAGGAACGCGGCCAGCCGCTCCGGATCGCCCGCCGCGAGACCGGTCAGCCAGGACCGGATGCGCTCGCCCAGCGCCTCCCGTACGGCGGCGAGGGTCTCGTCCTCGTACAGCGACTCGCGCGACGCGGTGGGCCGCAGACTGTCCGTGTCGAGGACACAGCGCACGAAGAACGCCCAGTCGGGCAGCAGCTGTTCGGCCCGCTCGGTGAGCAGCATGCCCTTCAGGTGCACGCGGTGGGTCGCGCGCTGGGCGGGGCTGACCGCCGACGGCAGGACGTAGGCCACGCCCCGGATCCCGGCGAGCGGCACGTCCAGGTCGATCGAGTCCAGCGGAGTGAACCCGAACAGGTCGTGGCAGTGCCGGGCCAGGGCGATCCTTCGGCCGGTGGGACTCGGATAGGGCCGGTCCCAGGGCGCGGGAAGGTCCGCGATCGGCTCGTCGCCGACGCGCACGTCGTACGGCAGCAGCGCCCCGAAGTCGCGTGCCAGCGAGCGCACCCGCTCCTCGCTCAGCCACTCGCCGGCCCCGGCGCGCGCCACCAGGTGCACGGTGGTGCCCGGCTCGGTGTGCGCCTCGTGCGGCAGGGTGCGCACGGTGTACGAGCCGTCGTCGGCCGCCGTCCACTCGACCGGCGCCGCGTCGGGCGTCCGGGCGCTGCGGCTGACCACCCGGATGCGCTCGGCGACGACGAAACACGCCAGCAACCCGATGCCGAACTGGCCGAGGAAGTCCGAACGCGCCGACTCCAGGCCGTCGTTCCGCTTGGAGCTGCGGCCGATGGTCGCCAGCAGGTTGTGCACGTCGGACTCGGTGAGCCCGATGCCGGAGTCCTCCACCCGCAGGGTGCCGCCCTCGGCGTACAGGCGCACGGTGGCCGGGGCGTCCGGCTGCTCGGCGCGCCGCGCGGTGATCGCGTCGACGGCGTTCTGCAGCAGTTCGCGCAGATAGACCTTGGGACTGGAGTAGAGGTGGTGGGAGAGGAGGTCGACCAGACCGCGCAGGTCGACCTGGAACGTATGAGGTGACGGGGAGGCCTGGGACGGCTGTGAGGTCTGGGAGTCCATCGTCGCTGCGCCGGTGGGTGGGGGACGTGCGACGGCGCGGGGTCGGGCGGTCCCGGGGGACGGTGACCGCGAAGAGGGCCGGAGCGCGTCATCCTAGGCCCGGAACGAGCCGTCTGACCAGCGGATTTCCGGGACGTATACGGCAATGTCAGTGCCGTGGTGTGCAATGGATCTCGTGCCCGTGCTCGAAGAACCACTGAAGAAGGCGCTCGGTCCCGCCACCGCGAAGGTGATGGCCGAGCACCTCGGCCTGCACACCGTCGGCGACCTGCTGCACCACTACCCGCGCAGATACGAGGAGCGCGGGCAGCTCACCCACCTCGCCGACCTGCCGCTGGACGAGCATGTGACGGTGGTCGCCCAGGTCGCCGACGCGCGCCTGGCCACCTTCGCCTCGTCCAAGGCGCCCCGCGGCAAGGGGCAGCGCCTCGAAGTCACCATCACGGACGGCAGCGGCCGCCTCCAGCTGGTCTTCTTCGGGCACGGCGTGCACAAGCCCCACAAGGACCTGCTGCCGGGCACCCGCGCGATGTTCTCCGGCAAGGTGTCCGTCTTCAACCGCCGCCTCCAGCTGGCCCATCCGGCGTACGAACTGCTGCGCGGCGAGGGCGACGAGGCCGTGGAGAGCGTCGACAGCTGGGCGGGCGCCCTCATCCCGATCTACCCGGCCACCGCCAAGCTGGAGTCCTGGAAGATCGCCAAGTCCGTGCAGACGGTGCTGCCGAGTGCCCAGGAAGCGGTCGACCCCCTCCCGGACTCGCTGCGGGACGGCCGTGGTCTTGTCACCCTCCCCGAAGCCCTCCTCAAGGTCCACCGCCCGCACACCAAGGCGGACATCCACGACGCCCGCGCCCGCCTCAAGTGGGACGAGGCATTCGTCCTCCAGGTCGCCCTGGCCCGCCGCCGCCACGCCGACGCCCAGCTCCCGGCCGTCGCCCGCGTCCCCGCGCCGGACGGCCTGCTGACCGCATTCGACGCCAAACTGCCCTTCACCCTCACCGAGGGCCAGCAGAAGGTCTCCAAGGAGATCTTCGACGACGTCGCCACCGAGCACCCGATGCACCGGCTGCTGCAGGGGGAAGTGGGAAGCGGGAAGACGATGGTGGCCCTGCGCGCCATGCTCGCCGTCGTCGACGCGGGCGGGCAGGCCGCGATGCTCGCGCCCACCGAGGTGCTCGCCCAGCAGCATCACCGGTCGATCACCGAGATGATGGGCGAGCTGGCCGAGGGCGGCATGCTCGGCGGGGCCGAGCACTCCACGAAGGTCGTGCTGCTCACCGGTTCCATGGGGGCCGCGGGCCGCCGGCGGGCGCTGCTCGACCTGGTCACAGGCGAGGCCGGGATCGTGATCGGCACGCACGCGCTGATCGAGGACAAGGTGCAGTTCCACGACCTGGGCCTGGTCGTGGTCGATGAGCAGCACCGCTTCGGCGTCGAGCAGCGCGACGCCCTGCGCGGCAAGGGCAAGCAGCCCCCGCACCTCCTGGTGATGACCGCCACGCCCATCCCGCGCACGGTCGCGATGACGGTCTTCGGCGACCTGGAGACCTCCGTGCTCGACCAGCTCCCCGCCGGGCGCTCCCCGATCGCCAGCCATGTCGTCCCGGTCGCGGACAAGCCGCACTTCCTCACGCGCGCGTGGGAGCGCGTGCGCGAGGAAGTGGAGAACGGCCATCAGGCGTACGTGGTCTGCCCCCGCATCGGTGACGAGGACGACGACCCAAAGAAGAGCGGCAAGAAGAAGTCCCCCGAGGACGAGGCGGAGAAGCGTCCGCCGCTGGCCGTCCTCGACGTCGCCGCCCAGCTCGCCAAAGGCCCCCTCCAGGGCCTCAAGGTCGAAGTCCTGCACGGCCGGATGCATCCGGACGACAAGGACGCCGTCATGCGCCGTTTCGCCGCGGGCGAGACGGACGTCCTGGTCGCCACGACCGTGATCGAGGTCGGGGTGAACGTCCCGAACGCCACCGCCATGGTGATCATGGACGCCGACCGGTTCGGCGTCTCCCAGCTCCACCAGCTGCGCGGCCGCGTCGGCCGTGGCTCGGCCGCGGGACTCTGCCTCCTGGTGTCCGAGATGCCGGAGGCGAGCCCGGCCCGGCAGCGGCTGAACGCGGTGGCCTCGACCCTGGACGGCTTCGAGCTCTCCCGCATCGACCTCGAACAGCGCCGCGAGGGCGACGTCCTCGGCCAGGCCCAGTCCGGCGTCCGCTCCTCCTTGCGCATGCTCGCCGTCATCGACGACGAGGAGATCATCGCGGAGGCCCGCGAAGAGGCCACCTCGGTTGTCGCGGCCGACCCGGATCTCCAGGGCCTCCCCGGCCTGCGCACCGCCCTGGACGCCCTGCTGGACGAGGAACGGGAGCAGTACCTGGACAAGGGCTGAGCGACGGCGACGGGCCGGCGGCTGAGAGACTGGGAGGAACCGACCCACCCCCAGCGCAAAGGACCCTCATGACCCGCGTGATCGCCGGCCGGGCCGGCGGACGCCGTCTGGCCGTCCCGCCGGGCACCGGAACCCGCCCCACCTCCGACCGGGCGCGCGAGGGCCTCTTCTCCACATGGCAGTCCCTGCTCGGCGGCCCGCTGGAGGGCGAGCGCGTGCTCGACCTGTACGCCGGCTCGGGCGCAGTCGGCCTGGAGGCGCTCAGCCGCGGCGCCGGACACACCCTGCTCGTCGAGGCGGACGCCCGCGCGGCCAAGGTCATCCGCGACAACGTGAAGTCGCTCGGTCTGCCGGGCGCCGAGGTCAGAGCGGGCAAAGCGGAGCAGATCGTCCGGACGGCGGCGCCTGAGGCACCGTACGACCTGGTCTTCCTGGATCCTCCGTACGCCGTCGCGGACGACGATCTTCGGGAGATTCTGCTCACACTCCTGGCCGGGGGCTGGCTCACGGAGGATGCGCTCGTCACCGTGGAGCGCAGCACCAGAGGCGGCGAATTCGGCTGGCCGGACGGTTTCGAAGCCGTCAGGGCCCGTCGATACGGCGAGGGCACGTTTTGGTACGGTCGCGCCGCCTCTACGTGCGAAGACGCACGATGACCGGACCGGAGAGCGAGGGACCACTGTTGCGCCGCGCCGTCTGTCCGGGGTCATTCGACCCCATCACCAATGGACACCTCGACATCATCGCCCGCGCCTCCCCGCTGTACGACGTCGTGCACGTCGTGGTGATGATCAATCAGTCGAAGAAGGGCCTGTTCACGGTCGACGAGCGGATCGAGCTGATCCGCGAGGTCACGGCCGAGTTCGGCAATGTCCAGGTCGAGGCCTACCACGGCCTCCTCGTCGACTACTGCAAGCAGCGGGACATCCCGGCCATCGTCAAGGGCCTGCGCGCGGTGAGCGACTTCGACTACGAACTCCAGATGGCCCAGATGAACTACGGCCTCTCGGGCGTCGAGACCCTGTTCATCCCGACCAGCCCCACCTACAGCTTCCTTTCCTCCTCACTGGTCAAGGAAGTCGCGAACTGGGGCGGCGACATCTCCCATCTGGTGCCGCCGGTGGTCCTGGCGGCGCTCAAGGAGCGGCTGGGCCAGGACTGAGTGCCTGACAGCCCGTCACCCGGTGTCGGGCGGGGCAGCAGTGGTCGTACAGTCGACCCGTCCGTCTCCATCACAGCTGTAGAGAGTGGCGAGCACACGGTGGACGTGCAGAAGAAGCTCGATGAGATCGTCGCGGCGGTCGGCAGCGCCCGTTCCATGCCCATGTCGGCCTCGTGCGTGGTCAACCGCGCCGACCTGCTGTCGATGCTGGAAGAGGTGCGCCAGGCGCTGCCCGGCTCCCTCGCCCAGGCGCAGGAGCTGATCGGCGGCCGCGAGGAAATGGTCGAGCGGGCCCGTCAGGAGGCCGAGCGGATCATCGAGACCGCGCACGCCGAGCGGGGCTCCCTGATCTCCGACACCGAGGTCGCCCGCCGCTCGCAGAACGAGGCCGACCGGATCCTCGCGGAGTCCCGCAAGGAGGCCGAGGAGATCCGTGCCGAGGCCGACGACTACGTCGACTCCAAGCTCGCCAACTTCGAGGTCGTCCTCACCAAGACCCTCGGCTCCGTCGGCCGCGGCCGCGAGAAGCTCCTCGGCACCGGCCCGGGCGTCGACGAGCAGGGGTACGAGGACGAGGACGCCCCGGAGCGCAGTTACGACCCGGAGACCCTGCGCCGCAACGCCGACGAATACGTCGACGTCAAGCTCGGCGCCTTCGAGGCCGTCCTCGCCAAGACCCTGGAGGCCGTCGGCCACGGCCGGCAGAAGCTGCACGGCCGGATCGCCAGCGACGACCTCGGCGATCTGAGCGCCTTCGGGGACGACGGAACGCCCGGCGCGCACACCAGCGACGCCGACTACCTGGCCGGCCTCGCGGAGCTCGCCGACGTGCCCGCCCAGCCCGCCCAGCCCGCCCAGACCCCGGAGCCGGCCGCCCAGCCGTCCTACGGGCAGCAGCAGGAGGCGTACGCCTACCAGCAGCAGGCCGACCCGTACGGCTACCAGCAGCAGTACACCCAGCAGCAGGACGCGTACGGCTACCAGCAGGCCGACCCGTACGCCGCCTACCAGCAGCAGGGCTACGACCAGCAGCAGGCGTACGACCAGAACCAGCAGCAGGTCTACGCCCAGCAGCAGGCCCAGGCCATGGACCAGCAGAACCACGCCCTCGACGAGGCCAGCCTCTTCGACACCAGCATGATCAGCGCGGAGCAGCTGAGGGCGTACGAGCAGGGGCGCGGCGGCCACTGACCACGGGGTCAGGAGGGGCGCGCACCGTCGGCCGAGGCCGGGGGCGCGCACCGGATTGGGCCGAGAGCGAAAGGTCCAGTATCCTGGCTCTTCGGTCGCGTGTACGTCCGCGATCCACGCTGCCCGCGGGACACCAAGGGCGGCGTTCCCTTGAGTTCGAAGATCGAAAGCAGGAATGGCTCTGAACGCCCGCCTCGACCACCGCAATCCTCTCGTGTTCGATACGCACGAGCTGGGGCGGCGTCCTGGCGCGCTCCAGCGCCTGACCCGCACGATCGACGCTCCCAAGGATCTGGGGATCCAGGGTGTCATCGGAGTGCCGGAAGGCGCCCCGATGGAGCTCGTACTCCGCCTGGAGTCGGTCATGGAAGGGGTGCTTGTCACAGGCACCGCCCGTGCATCGGCCAAGGGGGAGTGCGTAAGGTGTCTGGAGCCGCTCGAGCAGGTGCTCGCAGCGGATTTCCAGGAGATGTTCTCGTACCCTGACGCCGATGACCGGAGCCGCCCCAAGGCGGAGCCGGTCGACGACGCCGAGGACGACGAGGACACGCTCTTCCTCGAGGACGGCCTGTTCGACCTCGAACCCGTGCTGCGTGATGCGGTGGTGCTCGCACTGCCGATGCAGCCGGTGTGCCAGGACGACTGCCCCGGCCTGTGCTCCGAGTGTGGAGCGCGGCTCGCGGACGACCCGGAGCACCACCATGACGCCGTCGACATCCGTTGGGCGGCACTGCAGGGACTCGCCGGTTCACTCGAAGATGGCGAGAAGGACGAGTTGAGCGGCGCCGAACCTGGCGTCGACGAGAAGCAGGAGAAGTAGCCGTGGCTGTTCCGAAGCGGAAGATGTCGCGCAGCAACACGCGCCACCGCCGGTCGCAGTGGAAGGCTGCGGTCCCCACCCTGGTTGCGTGCGAGCGCTGCCACGAGCCCAAGCTGCAGCACATCGCGTGCCCGGCTTGCGGCACCTATAACAAGCGCCAGGTCCTCGAGGTCTGAGCGGCTGGTGAGAGGTCTGATGTCTGACGCCAAGGCGGATCCAACCGCCAAGAAAAAGGCGGACAACACAGCCTCGTCCCACACGCTTCTGGAAGGGCGGCTCGGCTACAAGCTCGAGTCCGCCCTTCTGGTGCGTGCGCTGACCCATCGTTCCTACGCGTACGAGAACGGCGGTCTGCCGACCAACGAGCGTCTGGAGTTCCTCGGGGACTCCGTACTGGGCCTCGTGGTCACGGACACGCTGTACCGCACCCACCCCGACCTGCCCGAAGGCCAGCTGGCCAAGTTGCGGGCCGCGGTGGTCAATTCTCGTGCGCTGGCGGAAGTGGGCCGCGGCCTCGAACTCGGCTCCTTCATCCGGCTCGGCCGGGGCGAAGAAGGCACGGGAGGCCGGGACAAGGCGTCCATCCTCGCCGACACCCTTGAAGCGGTGATCGGCGCTGTCTATCTCGACCAGGGTCTGGAAGCGGCGGGCGAACTCGTCCACCGGCTCTTCGACCCGCTGATCGAGAAGTCCTCGAATCTGGGTGCAGGCCTGGACTGGAAGACCAGTCTCCAGGAACTCACGGCGACCGAGGGGCTCGGGGTTCCCGAGTACCTGGTCTCGGAGACCGGCCCGGACCACGAGAAGGTCTTTACTGCTGCCGCCCGCGTCGGAGGCGTCTCGTACGGCACCGGCACCGGCCGCAGCAAGAAGGAGGCGGAACAGCAGGCCGCGGAGTCCGCGTGGCGTGCCATCCACTCTGCCGCGGACGAACGCGCGAAGTCGGCCCAGGCCGCCGAACAGGTGGCTCGTGCCGCCCAGCAGGCGGCTCAGGACGTCGAGGAGACCGCCGACACCTCCTCGACGCCGACCACCGACACGGCCACGGCCTGAATCCTTCATCCAACTGAAGTACCCGCGGTACGAGCACAACTGAAGTAACCGCGGTACGCGCAGCACCTGCAGCAACCCGCAGTACCGGACCCCGTCGCAGCGCACTCGCGCCGCGGCGGGGTCCGCGCGTTGACACGGTCCCGGCCCCGCCTCCGGCCTGGGCCGGCCCCAACTCCTCGGCGGCCGCGTGCCGCTGGGCCGGCACGGACTGCTCGCCGACGGCCGCCGTCGGGCGCGATGTACCCTTCCGGCATCACCGCTCAGCCCGTCCCCTCAGGAGGAGTCCCGTGCCCGAACTGCCCGAAGTCGAAGTCGTGCGGCGGGGGTTGGAGCGCTGGGTCACCGGACGGGTCGTGAAGTCGGTGGATGTTCGGCATCCGCGGGCCGTGCGGCGGCATCTGGCGGGGCCCGACGGCTTCGCGAAGGCACTCGCCGGGCACCGGGTGGGTGAGGCGATGCGCCGCGGCAAGTACCTGTGGCTGCCGCTCGACGACTCGCCGTACTCCGTGCTGGCGCACCTCGGTATGAGCGGCCAGCTCCTCGTGCAGCCGGAGGACGCCACCGAGGAGAAGCACCTGCGCATCCGCATCCGCTTCGAGGACGACCGGGGCACCGAGCTGCGCTTCGTCGACCAGCGCACGTTCGGCGGGCTGTCACTGCACGAGAACACCCCGGACGGCCTTCCCGACGTCATCGCGCACATCGCCCGCGACCCGCTCGACCCCCTCTTCGACGACGCCGCGTTCCACACCGCGCTGCGGGCCCGCCGTACGACGATCAAACGCGCCCTGCTCGACCAGTCGCTGATCAGCGGCGTCGGGAACATCTACGCGGACGAGGCGCTCTGGCGCTCCAAGCTGCACTACGAACGCCCGACGGGGACCATGACCCGGCCGCGCACCGCCGAACTCCTCGGCCACGTCCGCGACGTCATGAACGACGCCCTCGCGGTCGGCGGCACCAGCTTCGACAGTCTGTACGTCAACGTCAACGGTGAGTCGGGCTACTTCGACCGCTCGCTCGACGCGTACGGGCGCGAGGGGGAGCCCTGCCACCGCTGCGGGACGCCGATTCGCCGGCGGGCCTGGATGAACCGCTCCAGCTACTTCTGCCCGCGCTGCCAGCGGGCACCCCGCCCCGGCGCCTGACTTCCGCCTTCTGCCTGACCCCTTACGCCTCGCGCTGGGCCGCGCGTGTCTCGTCGTAGCGTCCGCGGGCCTCCAGGACGTCGTCCATGCGGCCCTCGACGAACGTGATGAGACTCAGCAGCCGCTCGGCGACCTCGCGGCCCAGCGGCGTGAGGGTGTAGTCGACACGCGGCGGGTTCGTGGGCCGTGCGTCGCGGTGCACCAGACCGTCGCGCTCCAGCGCCTGCAGGGTCTGCGAGAGCATCTTCTCGCTGACGCCGTCGACCCGTCGGCGCAACTCGTTGAACCGGAACGTGCCGTCGTACAGCGCTCCCAGCGTGAGCGAGCCCCAGCGGCCGGTGACATGCTCCAGCGTGCCCCGGGACGGGCAACCGCGGGCGAACACGTTGTACGCGAGGTCCTTGCCGTCGGCGCACACGGTGCTCTCGTCACTCTCGGCGCGCTCCGTGATCTGCGCGGACGATTCCATACGACCAGCATACTCAGCCACAGCGCTGCCCAGAGGGTTGCACTAACTTCTGGTTAGCTGTTGTGCGCTGGGAGTCCTGGCCTCGCTTCTGATCAGGTGTACCGGTGTGCGGGGTGTCGCAGGCGGATCGCTAGCCGGACGTCCCGTCGGGCTCGCTTCTTCGGGCGAGGTGCTGGAATTGCCGTTCGTGCACGCCGGGCAGCCAATCCTTGCCGTACGTGGCCGATGGGCCGACCCGCGGGTCGCTGGGGGCGCGGGCGTCACGCAAGGCATGTACGTACGCGCGATCCTGGGCGATCCGTGCGCGCACCTCGTCACCTCGGCCGACGGACCCGTGGCCGGGGACGACGAC
The DNA here is from genome assembly GCF_042871525.1 of Streptomyces sp. NPDC005784. NCBI lineage: Bacteria > Bacillati > Actinomycetota > Actinomycetes > Kitasatosporales > Streptomycetaceae > Streptomyces > Streptomyces sp. NPDC005784. Next base: position 165,668 of record NZ_JBIAIQ010000010.1, on the reverse strand, counting down.
ATCGACGTCGTGCGTCACGTCGTCGAGCAGCCTCAGCGCGGCGAGGTAGTTCTCGACCGGGTCAGTGGTGTCGTTCAGGTCGAGCATCGGAACAAGTACATCCGAGAGCATGTCGCCGGCGACGAGAACCCTGCGTTCCTCGATCAACAGCGCCGCATGGCCCGGGGCATGCGCCTGATGCTCGATGATCCGGACGAGAGGACCGTCCCAGGGAATCCGCGCCGTCTCGGCGGGCAGGCCGGCAATGAGGCCGAGCAGGTCCAGGGGTACCTGCTCGACGATGTCCGGCGGGATCAACGCGGCCACGCGGGCCTTCGCCCCTTCGTCCGACAGCCGATCTCGGACAGTGGCCGCGCAGCGCGCCGTGCCGTAACGAGGCGCCGAGCCGAGCATGGCGTGCCAGAGCAGGTGGTCCCAATGAGGATGCGTAGAAAACCCTGCCACGACGGTCTGGCCCGAATCGGACAGGTCGTTCGCGAGGCAGACCATTTCGTGGTCCTGCACCCCGGCGTCGATGAGCAACACGCCGGCGCGGCCTTGCACGACGACGGCATTGCTCCGCACGAACTCGCTCTCGTGGACCAGCACACCCTCCGCGACCTGCCTCAGCACGGGGGCTCCTTCCGCTCGCGGTTCCCTGCGCCTTCCGCCGCTTGCCAACAGGGCTCCATCGAACATGGCCCCCCGTCACCTGTCCAGCGCGGCATGGTGAGGCTCGTCGTCCCTCATGCCTCCGGGTCAGGGCCCGGAGGCACTCACGGGGCCGGACGGGCGATCCGGCGCCTCCCGGCCACGGCGCGCCCTGACCTCATGCCGTCGGCCAACCCATTCCTGGGCGCGCGTCGGCGCTGTGAGCGGGCCCGTGCCACGTCGAGCAGGCGCGTGATGGCATCGACCAACGCTGCGACCTGCGACTCAGCTGTCGACGGTTGTCAGCGTTGGTCGATGTCGAGCACCCCCGTACGGCCCGGAGACGGCCCGAGCGGGGGTGCTGCGTCGTCACGACTTGGCCGTGCAGCCCTGTGAGCTGTAGATCGAGTCGGCATTGTGCATCTCGATGGACAGGTAGTACGTGTGGTCCTCCGGCAGATCCCCTGTGACGGGTCCGGCGGTGTACCCCGCGGTGTGCCCCTTTGTGCTCGCGACGCGGCCCGTGCTCAGGTGCGCCTCCACCCAGTACCCATCGGACCCCGCGTCCGTCGCGTACAGGGCGTCACCCGGGTTGCCGCCGTAGGGGTCCTGGTCGAACAGCGCCAGGCCGACGTAGTGGCCGTCCTGGTTGTAGGCGACGGTTTCCCACTCGCTGGGCGACGTGAGGTGGACGCACTTGAAGGTGAAGGTCGGAGCCGCACTCGCAGTGCCGACCCCGAGCGTCGTCGCTGCCAGGACGAGCGTCGACACGGTCGCGAACGAAGCGGCGATTCTCCTCTTTCGAGCCATTGAGGCACAACTCCCTTGCTTGAAATTACATTTCGCTGCCCACCTTTGATCAATAGTGGGCAACCTGGGCATCTTATCTGTCCGGAAGTCCCATCAGCACCTGAGAGCCCATCAACCGCCGTGCGTACAAGGTGATTTGGGCTACGACCTGATGCAATCCGATGTCGATGATGGCGCCGGCCGGTTCACCGTCGGGTCCTGTTCCCCTGGCGTACCTGCGTCCTCCAGCCCGACCTCGATGCGCTCGCGCCGACCGCCGCTTCAGGAGCGAGGTTGGGCGATCACGGGCGTGATCTGAGGATTCCCCAGCCTGGGCAGAGCCCGGCGGAACTCACCCTACGAACCCCGGTTCTGCGTGAGTCCCGCCCGTTCTGGCATGAGAGCTGCTGATCCTTTCGCGTCCGCGCTTGCCGCGGGACCGGTCACGAAATGGGCCGGCAATCGACGTCGTGCCGTCCTCTCAGGTGTCCGCGCCGTCGGTGGCCGGCAGGAGTGCGGCCAATTCGGCGTCGTCCGGGCGGTGGACCGCCTCGGCCGCCTTACGCAGCATGGCGCGGTCGACCTTGTCCGCATCGGCGATCAGATGAATCACCACGCCGTCGTCGGGCACCGCGTATTCGTGACTGGCACCTGCCTTGCGGTACCAGGCGTCGCCGTCCTGCTCACAGGTGACCTGCTTGTCCGACACCTCGCCCAGTGGCTGCTTGGGGCAGTTCTCCGCTGTCAGCGTGCCGCGACCCACGAAGAGGCCGAACTTGGTGGCACCCTTCTCGGACCGATACGCGGCGGCGAACTCGTCGTCGTACTCGCCGACCGACTGCTGGAACACGGTGTAGCCGGAGACCTTGGTGACATAGACGAGTTCCGGCTCGACGCCCCAGACGCGCGCGGCGGCGTCGAGGCCGGCGGCCGTCCCGCCGTTCTTGTCCCCGTCACATCCTGTGAGGAGAACTGGCAGCAGGAGAAGGGGGAGCAGCGCACGCGCGGGTCGCATCATCCGCACTTTCCGCATGGACATGCCATAGGCATAACCGGTTGCCGGGTTCCCCCACCCACGTTCCCTGCCCATCGGCCCGCGTCCTGACGGATTGGGTTGAACTGCGGCCAAGCGAGACGGCCGAGGCTGAGGGCGAAATGGTCAGAGCAGCCCGGGAATGGCTCGTCACCGAGAGCACCGCAGACGCCGAGGCTCAGTACTTCGACCGCTGGATCGCGCACGCCGAGACTTGCTCACAGCCGCATCTCTCAAGGTCGTCCCAAGCCCTGCCGGCTGGTGACCCTCTCGATGCGAACCATGGGCGTGACGGTTGCTGAGGGTCGATTGGCTGGCCGTTGGCTTGCCAGAGGTCCTACTCGGTTGACTGTGGTCTGTGCGGTTGCTGTACTCCGCTGCTGTACAGCGACTTCGGGGGACCCGTGACCACACTGCCGGCAAGCGTAGATCGCGACATCGTCGATCACCGGATCATCTTCGCGCTCAAGACGATCCGCGAAGTGTTGGACTGCACGATTCATGAAGCCATTGACGTGTTCGCGGTCCGGTATGAGGAGCTGCGCCGTGATCGTCCGGACGACTTCAGTGTCGGGCCCGAGGAGTACGGCCGGGGCTTCTACTCCTGATCTGCGAACGGTCTTGAAAACCGTCGTGGCGCGAGTCACCGTGGGTTCAGATCCCACACCCACCGCAGGTGAACGGCCCCTGACCAGGTAAATCGGTCAGGGGCCATGCTCGTGGGCATTGTCCGCCAGCGACCGTGACTCCCTGCTGCTTCCCGACCGAACGGGCACAGGAGGGGCACGGGCACAGTCCCAGGTGTACGGAGCCAAACAGGTTACGACTGCCTGATCCGTCCCGCGGTCCCGTGTCCGTCCGCGCGCAACAGTCGTTTCCTGGGCATGACCAAGATCTTCAGTCGAACCCTCGGAGTCGCGGCCGTCGTCGGCGCCTTCGCCCTTGCCGCTGCCGCACCCGCGTCGGCCGACCCCAACCCCATCGGGGACGACATCAGAATCAGCCAGACTGCCAGCGGCAACGAAGGAGCCAACAGCGGAGTCGAGGGGTTGCTCAGCAACCACAGCAGCGGCAACGGCAAGTCTGTCGCCAACAAGATCGTCGACCCATCGAACGGTGCCCTCATCAACACGGTGGAGCGGCTCGGAGGCTTCCTGGTGCTCTGAGCTGGGCCACCGGTCTTCTCCCTCTCCGCCGGTGGTCGTCCATCTGTACCGGTGGAGTCGCGATTCATGGCGGGCACTCGCCCCGGGGAAAGGTCCTCGGCCTGAGCCTTCGGGAATGAGGTCGGCGGAACGGCTTTGGGCGGGAGCTGCCATGGGGCGAGTGATCATGGCCCCGTAAGCTTCCGGCGCGTCGGGCAGTCTGTGGACCTGCCCGGTAAGCACGACGTTGGGGCCATGATCTTCGAGGCTCGCCCCATGGTGGCTGCCTAAAGCCGTGGAGCCGACCACCCCAGCCACAGAGGGTGTCTCCTCGCTGGTGCTCTGACCACATAGGTTCGCCGGGTCGGTCAGGCGTGGTGGGGTCCGTTTCCAGCGGGTGCCCTTGGTCGGCACGGAGTAGGGCGACTTTTCGGGGTCTAACCTGGCTCAGTGACGCAGCGATTGAGCACGGTGGTGCTGATGTGTGGCCTTCCGGGAGCGGGCAAGACCACCTACGCGATGGAGCTGGTGCGACGCGGTCACGTTCGGCTCTCCATTGACGAGGTGGTCTGGCAGCGACTCGGGCAGCGCGACGCCGGCTTGGTGCTGGAGGCCGAGGCATTCGACCAGCTCAAGGAAGAGGTCCGTCGCGAGCAGCGGCAGGAGCTGGTCGAGCTGATGCTGGCCGGGCGCGATGCGGTGGTGGACTACAGCTTCTGGAGTCGCGCCGCCCGCGACAACTACAAGGCGCTGATTGAAAGTCACGGTTGCCGCTGGGAACTGGTCCACCTCAAGGCCGACCGGACGACGCTGGAGCGTCGCCTCGAGGTCCGAAATGGCAAGGAAGGTGCTAACTCCGTCACCGTGGATGAGACGCTGTTCAACCGGTACCTGGCCAACTTCGAGGAACCGAGTGGAGAGGGCGAGCGGGTCTTCACGCAGTCCTAGACCTGGAGCCGTTCGGCGGGGAGGGGACGTCCTCCCCGGTGGAGGCCCTTCTCGCTGCGGATCCGGGCGCGCTCGCGGAGTTGGGCTGCCAGCACGTCAGGATGCCGGGCGTTGCTGTTGCGCCAGCGAAGGCACGCGTGCAGCGCCCGGGTCTGCACGGTGTGGTTGTGGTGGTTGGAGTTGGCGATGGTGAACTGCCGCAGCGGTCCGAAGTGAGCTTGGATCGGGTTGGCCCATGACGCGTAGGTCGGGGTGAAGCACAGCTCGACCCGGTTCTTCTTCGCCCAGCGACGGATCTGTGTTCCGTCTCAACTCACCTTCAGGGTTGGGTACCCGCGAAGGAACTCAACGCGCCACCCATGAGCAGGAGTTGAGCCGTCGGCAACTGTCGTCGGCCCCCCTCGGACGGCTCACAGACAGCCCGGCGCCCGGCCCCGAAGAGCCGCTAGCGCTAGCGACAGGAGCCGCTCACGTTAGCGACCTCGCTAGCGACCGAAGCCGCTCGGGACCAGCACGTTAGCGGTTAGCGAGCCATCCAGTGCTGTGACCGGGAAGGTTCGCCGGGGTCAGCTCGATGAGTCCGATCGCGCTGCTTCCCACCTCCATGAGGTTTGGCGAGGGAAGCCGTCGAGCTCCCCGCGGCCGGTGCACCAGAGAAGTACCTGGGTGGGGTCTCCGGGTGGGGCGGCGGGGAAGAGCCGGTTGAGTACGGCTGCGCTCAGCGGTGCTGGTGGTAGCCAGTCCACGGACAGTCCCCGCGTGATGTCGTGGGTGTGCAGCAGAGTTTCGGCGACGCCCATCGCGGCGAACCCCTCGGGGTCGCACGGCCCCCAGTGCCAGGCACGCAGGGTCGGGCTGGCTGCAGCCAACGCGCTGCTGAGCAGCCCGCCGCAGGCGGTGATGGCCTGGAGTACCTCAGCCGGTGAGGCGGTGGGGCGGACGTTCAGGTCAAAGGGAAGGTAGGCGTCGGCGGGCTGTGCTGCCAGCTGCCCTGCGTAGGCCAGCAGGTCGTGGCCGATGTGCGCTGCGGTTTGCCAGCAGGTCCATTCAAGCGGTCCCGCCGGCACCGTCCAGTCCTCGGCGGTATGAGGGCTGAGCACCTGCAGCATCTCTGCCACGGCGGCGTCAACGTCCCGTTGATCCATGCAGCACCCTCCTTGCGGTTCATGCCGTGCGACTGGGCTGTGCCGGTTGTCGATCCTTCACGCCGTCAGGGATCTGGCAAGCTTGAGTGAGGCCGCGTTGAGACCTCAGTCGGGCCACCTGCTTGCCGAACGCGCGGCGCTCTTCCGGGGGCATTTCTTCGGGTCTCCGTCCTGCGGGATGCCTTTGCCTGCGATGTCGTGCAGGAAGGTCACTTCCTTCGACGTCAGAAAGTGCTCCCGCTCCGCGAGGAAGTGGCGGACATGCGGCTGTTCCTCGCGCGCCTCGAAAGCCTCCCGGTCCGCGTACAGCTCATAGAACACGCGGACGTTCGGCTCGCGGGGGACGTTGTGGTTCACGTACACGAGGGTCCCCGGTTCACCCTCGATCCCCTTCAGCGTCTCGGCTGCAAGGGCGTCGAACCCTTCCGCCGCAGCCGCGTCCCGCGCCGTGAATCGCACGACTTCTCGGCTGCGGTCGAGGACCGGGTCATCCGGGTCAACCCGTGCCGGGCTCGCTCTGTGCGGGCTCCTCGGCTGGAGCCGCGCAAGGTCAAGCCGTGGCCGGCCGGGAGGATCAGGGCCGTGCGGTCGGAGCCGCCGGACCGCTATCAGGCTCTCGTCAACGTCACGGCCGGATGCGGCCTGCGTCAGGGGGAGGCGTTCGGCCTGGCCGTGGAAGACGTCGACTTCCTCGGGGGAGTGGTGCACGTCGTACGGCAGGTCAAGTTGCTGCGGCTGCATCGCCCGGGGTTCACCCCGCCGAAGGGCGGCAAGGAACGTGACGTGCCTCTGCCGGAGTCTGTCGGCTTCGCGCTGGCCAAGCACCTCAAGCGATACCCGGCAACCAGGATCACGCTGCCCTGGAAGACGCTGGACGGTCCGCCCGTTACGGCGTCGCTGATCTTCACCGGGCCCATGGGGTTATCGCTGGACCGGAACCGCTTCAACGACCGCGAATGGCGGCCGGCGCTTCGGGCCGCGGGCGTCTAGACCGGGCGGGACGACGGCATGCACGCGCTGCGGCACTTCTACGCCTCGGTGCTGCTGGACGCGGGGGAGAGCATCAAGGCGGTCAGCGAGTACCCGGGGCACCATGACCCCGGCTTCACCCTGCGGACGTACACGCACCTGATGCCGTCGAGCGGGAAACGGACCCGGGCCGCCGTGGATGGCGTCTTCACGGATGAAGATTCCACGCACGACGGCCCGGACACGGCCCAGGAGGGCACTTAGCCCTCTGACCTGCGGTTACCTCAGTAGCCGAAGTCCTGCGTCCACCAAGGGCCGCCCGTGGCGAAGTGGACTCCGACGCCGAGGGTCTTGAAGTCGCAGTTCAGGATGTTGGCCTTGTGGCCGGGGCTGTTCATCCAGGCGTCCATGACGGCGGCCGCGTCGGCCTGGCCGCGGGCTATGTTCTCGCCGCCGAGGCTGGCTATCCCGGCCTTCGCCGCACGGTCCCAGGGGGTGAGTCCGCTCGGGTCGGTGTGGTCGAAGAAGTCCCGCGTCGCCATGTCCTCGCTGAAGGTCTGGGCCAGGTCCGACAGGGCGCTGTTCGCGGCCACCGGGCTGCAACCGACCTTGGCCCGCTCGTCGTTGACGAGCCTGAGCACCTCGGCCTCGGCGGCGACCTCCGCGGACACGTTCACCGGGGCCTTGGTGACCGGCGCCTTGGTGGCGGTCTTGGCGGGCTTCGGGACCTTGGGGGCCTTCGTCTTCTCGGTGGGCTCGGCGGTCGGCACCGTCGACGGCTGCGTCGTGGTCGGAGCGGCCGACGGCGAAGCGACAGAAGAGGAGGGGGCCGAGGGGGCGGTCGAGGGCGTGGTCGCGCGATTGGCGCCACGGCTCGTCGACGTGTTGTCGCGGGAGTCCGCGCTGCCCGAGGTGCCGCCCTGCTGGGTATCGATGTTGGACGGCGAACTCGCGGCCTGAATGCTGTCGGAGTTGTTGCCGCCACCGCCGAGCGCGTAGTTGTCGCTGCCGGGCAGGACACCGGCCGCGACGGCCACGGTGCCGAGGGCCACGGCCGCCGAGACGCCGAGCAGTCCCGTCTTGACCGGGCTCGGCCCCTTCCGCTTGCGGTGCGAGCGGTTGGAGGCCGCGGACGGGAGATCGGCGACGGCCGCGTAGCCGTACAGGTTCTCCGGGCCGTAGCTTTCCGTGTGGGTACCGCTCGTATCTGTGACTCCGGTGGCGCGCCCTGTGGCGGCGCGGCCGGCGTCGGAGCGTCGGTGGCGTCCCATCTCTTGGGCCTTCCTCGATCTTGAGTCAGCGATCCTCACCCGAACCTCACCCGAAAGAGTGAGTTTCTAGTGAGACTCATTGGGTCGGGACGGTACCCCATGGCGCAAGGGGAGGATGTGCTCCGCGAGACATTGTCCGGTTAGCGTGCAGCCATGAGCGAGGTTGCACGGCTGGTTGTCTGGGTCCGCGGACGGGTCCAAGGTGTGGGTTTCCGCTGGTTTACGCGGGCCAGGGCGCTGGAGATCGGCGGGCTGAGTGGTTTTGCTCTCAATCTCGACGACGGACGCGTCCAGGTGGTCGCGGAGGGCTCGCGGGCCGGCTGCCAGAGCCTGCTCGACTGGCTCCAGGGAGACGACACGCCCGGCCGGGTGGACGGAGTCACTGAGATCTGGGACACGCCCCGGGGGATCTACGACAGCTTCGCCATCCGGTGACGAGGACGGCCTCGACGCCCCGAAAAGATGTCATGGCGTATGCCACCGGCACCCGTCAGTAGCGGAAACGCCCTGGTGGTTGCCAAGAACGGCTCGAAGTGGCAGGCTCCCGAGGTAACGATGATCTCGACGCCCTGAGGGCCCCGCAGGAGTCGCCGCGCCGCCGTTTCAGAAGCCGCGCGACAGTGGGTTGCCCACCGATACGGGGCGTGATCGTGTTGACCGTCAAACTTTTTGGTGAGACGCTGAAAGCCCCGCGCACCTTAGCTGTTTGGCATGTGGAACGGCAGCACGACATCAGCAGTGTCAAGCATCGCGGGTGCGATTCCCTCACGACCCACACCGCTTCGGTCGGTCACTCAGTGTGGAGGACCATCCATCATGGCAAAGGCGCTTCTCGGTTACGTCGGCGGTTCCGACCCGCGACTCATTGCCGAGATGCGACGGCTCCAGCAGCGCGTCCAGGACCTCGAATCCGAGCTTGTACGGATTCAGGCCGAGAACGACGCGCTCGCGGCTGCCGCTTCTCACGACTCGCTTCTCGAGAGCATCGACGTACCCCAGGCGGAGCCTGCGCTCACCTGACCACTGCACGGCACCACGACAGCAGTGGTTGGGCAGCCCGAATCAACCGCTAAGTTGTCAGATTTGCAAGGGACGCCCTTAGGCGTCCCTTCTTTCTTTCCCCCGAACACTCTTCCCCCTCTTTAACGTCTGGTGTGCCCTGCGCGTTCATGGGCGAAACCGCACGTTCATGGAGTGAGACCGGCCCGAAAGGTAGAGTCCAGCGGCGTGCACCTCAAGGCCCTGACCCTGCGCGGGTTCAAGTCGTTCGCCTCCGCGACCACGCTGCGGTTCGAGCCGGGCATCACCTGTGTCGTGGGCCCCAACGGCTCGGGCAAGTCCAACGTCGTGGACGCGCTCAGCTGGGTCATGGGCGAACAGGGGGCCAAGTCGCTGCGCGGCGGCAAGATGGAGGACGTCATCTTCGCCGGCACCACCGGGCGTCCGCCGCTCGGCCGTGCCGAGGTCTCCCTCACCATCGACAACTCCGACGGGGCCCTGCCCATCGAGTACGCCGAGGTCACCATCACGCGGATCATGTTCCGCAACGGCGGCAGCGAGTACCAGATCAACGGCGACACCTGCCGGCTGCTGGACATCCAGGAGCTGTTGTCCGACTCCGGCATCGGCCGTGAGATGCACGTCATCGTCGGACAGGGCCAGCTCGACTCCGTCCTGCACGCAGACCCGATGGGCCGCCGCGCCTTCATCGAGGAGGCGGCGGGCGTCCTCAAGCACCGCAAGCGCAAGGAGAAGGCGCTACGGAAGCTGGACGCCATGAAGGCGAACATGGCCCGCGTCCAGGACCTCACGGACGAGCTGCGGCGCCAGTTGAAGCCGCTCGGCCGACAGGCCGCCGTGGCACGCCGCGCCGCCGTCATCCAGGCCGACCTGCGCGACGCCCGGCTGCGCCTCCTCGCCGACGACCTCGTGCGCCTGCGGGGGGCGCTCCAGTCCGAGATCGCCGACGAGGCAGCGCTCAAGCAGCGCAAGGAATCCGCCGAGGCCGAGCTGAAGAAGGCGCTCCAGCGGGAGGCACTGCTGGAGGACGAGGTACGGCAGCTGACACCGCGCCTCCAGCGCGCACAGCAGACCTGGTACGAACTCTCCCAGCTCGCCGAGCGGGTGCGCGGCACGGTCTCGCTGGCCGACGCGCGCGTGAAGAGTGCCACCTCGGTGCCCGCCGAGGAACGGCGCGGACGCGACCCCGAGGACATGGAGCGCGAGGCCGCCCGCATCCGCGAGCAGGAGGCCGAACTCGAAGCGGCCCTGGAGGCGGCCGAGCGGGCCCTGGAGGACACCGTCGCGCACCGCGCCGAACTGGAGCGCGAACTCACCGTCGAGGAACGTCGTCTCAAGGACGTGGCCCGCGCCATCGCCGACCGCCGCGAGGGCCTCGCCCGCCTGGGCGGCCAGGTCAACGCCGCCCGTTCACGCGCCGCCTCCGCGCAGGCCGAGATCGAACGCCTCGCCGCCGCCCGCGACGAGGCCCAGGAGCGCGCGGTCACGGCCCAGGAGGAGTACGAGCAGCTGAAGGCCGAGGTCGACGGCCTCGACGCGGACGACGCCGACCTCACGGAACAGCACGAGGCGGCCAGGCGGGCCCTGTCCGACGCGGAGGCCGCGCTGACCGCGGCCCGCGAGGCGGCCACCTCGGCCGAACGCAAGCGGGCCGCCACCCAGGCCCGCCGCGAGGCGCTGGCCCTCGGCCTGCGGCGCAAGGACGGCACGGGAGCCCTCCTCGGCGCCACGGACCGGCTCACCGGGGTGCTGGGTCCCGCCGCCGGACTGCTGTCGGTCACCCCCGGTTTCGAGGTCCCGCTCGCCGCCGCGTTCGGCGCGGCCGCGGACGCCATCGCGGTCACCACACCCGCCTCGGCGGCCGAGGCCATCCGTCTGCTGCGCAAGCAGGACGCGGGCCGGGCGGCGCTGCTGCTCGCCGGAGCACCCGAGGAACCCCACGCCGACGCCGGACCGGTGAACGGCGCCTCCATGGACGTACGCCTTCATGACCAGGAACAGGCCCAGGACCAGGACCAGAACCAGACCCGGGACCGGGACAGGGACGGAGAGCGGAGCGACGGGCCGCCGTACGCCGCCGATCTCGTCCGGGGTCCCGCCGAGCTGATGCCCGCCGTGCGGCGGCTGCTGCGCGGGATTGTTGTCGTCGGGACCCTCGAAGAGGCCGAGGATCTGGTCTACGCGCGGCCCGGACTCACCGCGGTGACCGCCGAGGGAGACCTGCTCGCGGCGCACTTCGCGCACGGCGGGTCCGCCGGGGCGCCCAGTCTGCTCGAAGTGCAGGCCTCCGTGGACGAGGCTGCGGCCGAGCTCGAGGAACTGGCCGTGCGCTGCGACGAGTTGACCGCGGCGCAGCGTCTGGCGACCGGACTGCGCACGGAGCGGGCCGCGCTCGTCGAGGAGTTGGGGGAGCGGCGGCGGGCCGCCGAGCGGGAGAAGTCGTCGGTCGCGCAGCAGCTCGGACGGCTGGCCGGGCAGGCGCGGGGCGCCGCGGGCGAGGCGGAGCGGAGCACCGCGGCCGCCGGCCGCGCGCAGGAGGCGCTCGACCGGGCCGTGGAGGAGGCCGAGGAACTGGCCGAACGGCTCGCCGTGGCCGAGGAGATGCCCGTCGAGGAGGAACCCGACACCTCGGTACGGGACCGGCTCGCCGCCGATGGCGCCAATGCGCGGCAGACGGAGATGGAGGCCCGGCTCCAGGTGCGTACGCACGAGGAGCGGGTCAAGGGACTGGCCGGGCGGGCCGACTCGCTCGACCGGGCCGCCCGCGCCGAACGTGAGGCACGCGCGCGGGCCGAACAGCGCCGTGCCCGGCTGCGCCACGAGGCGGCCGTCGCCGAGGCCGTCGCCTCCGGTGCGCGGCAGCTGCTCGCGCACGTCGAGGTCTCGCTCGCCCGGGCCGAGGAGGAGCGCACCGCCGCCGACAGCGCCAAGGCCCGCCGCGAGCAGGAGCTCGTCACCGCGCGGAGCCAGGGCCGCGACCTCAAGGCGGAGCTCGACAAGCTCACCGACTCGGTGCACCGGGGCGAGGTGCTCGGCGCGGAGAAGCGGATGCGCATAGAGCAGCTGGAGGCGAAGGCGCTGGACGAACTCGGCGTCGAGCCGGCCGGACTCGTCGCGGACTACGGCCCCGATCAGCTCGTACCGCCGTCGCTGCCCGCCGAGGGCGAGGAGCTGCCCGAGGACCCGGAGCACCCGCGCAACCAGCCCCGGCAGTTCCACCGTGCCGAGCAGGAGAAGCGGCTCAAGTCGGCCGAACGGGCGTACCAGCAGCTCGGCAAGGTCAATCCGCTCGCTCTGGAGGAGTTCGCCGCGTTGGAGGAGCGCCACAAGTTCCTCAGCGAGCAGCTGGAGGACCTCAAGAAGACGCGCGCCGACCTTCTCCAGGTGATCAAGGAGGTCGACGAGCGCGTCGAGCAGGTCTTCACCGAGGCGTACCGGGACACCGCCCGGGAGTTCGAGGGCGTCTTCAGCCGGCTGTTCCCGGGCGGGGACGGGCGGCTCATCCTGACCGACCCCGACAACATGCTCACCACGGGTGTCGACGTGGAGGCCAGACCGCCGGGCAAGAAGGTCAAGCGGCTCAGCCTGCTCTCCGGCGGCGAGCGGTCGCTGACCGCCGTCGCGCTCCTCGTATCGATCTTCAAGGCGCGCCCCAGCCCGTTCTATGTGATGGACGAGGTCGAGGCGGCGCTGGACGACACCAACCTCCAGCGGCTGATCAGGATCATGCAGGAGCTGCAGGAGGCCTCCCAGCTGATCGTGATCACGCACCAGAAGCGCACGATGGAGGTCGCCGACGCGCTGTACGGCGTCTCCATGCAGGGCGACGGCGTCTCGAAGGTCATCAGCCAGCGACTGCGCTGACGCCCGGGCGCACGCCCCATGCGCCCGGGCCGGCTGACGCCCGCACGCGCGCCCCGCCCGCCCGCGCCCGTGCTCGTGTCTTGCACCCGTGCCCACCCGATGCCGTGGATCTACGGCCCGTCCGGCTCCGGAAGGTCCGCGCCGACGCCGTCGTCGGCGAGTTCGGCGAGCACCTCCGCGTGGCAGCGCTCGGGGACGCACCAGCAGCCGAGCCGGTGGCCGCGCAGGGCGGGCAGCCGGGCCAGCAGCTCCGGACGCGCCAGCAGATGGGCGCGGTACATCTCGACGACCTCCTCCCGGGTGCCGTCGTGGCCCGGACGGAACGGGCTCGCCAGCGGGGACCCGGCCAGGTGCCAGCCGCCCCGGTGCATGGCGCGGCCGACGTACACCACATCGGCGTACGCGGGATCGTCCCGATGACCCTTGAGGTTGACGACCGTGGTGGGCGGCATGACCGGATCCTCGCCGCTCGGGCCGTTGCGGGCAACGCGAACACGGCACGGAGGGGGTCCGCGCGGGCGTACCCCTGGGGCCGGTCGCCGTGTTCCGCACGTCACACCCGGGCGCCGCGCTCAGGATCGGCGCGCCGGAACAGCCCTCGCGGACACCCGCCAGAGCCGGAGACTCCGACGGGCTCGACCGCCCGCGGGGTCGGCCACAGGCAAGCCGACACGCTGCTGATTCCACTGTGTCGGCACGGCGGAATGACGGCGCGGCCCGGTGCGCACGGTGACCTGCGTGGACCATTCGGGCACTCGATGTTCAAGTCTTGAATACAACTTCGTCACATCGGGCTTATTGATTCACATCCAGTCAAGTTTGACTTCGAAACTTGAAGGCATAGTCTCTCCGACGTTCCTTTTACCTTCAGGTGGTGGCCCACGTGAACATGTGCGCCACTGGTACCACCAGCGAAGGGTTTCCCCCCACCCCCGGCAGCGAGGCCGGTGGCCCGAGGAGTTTTACGTGACCAGCGCATCGCAGGCACCTAAGTCAGAAGCCAAGTTGGCTCACCCCGAACATCTCGGGCATGTCATCTTCATCGCGGCGGCGGCCGCCATGGGCGGCTTCCTGTTCGGCTACGACAGTGCCGTGATCAACGGAGCCGTCGAGGCCATCCGCAGCCGCTACGACATCGGCTCCGCGGCCCTGGCCCAGGTCATCGCCATCGCCCTGATCGGCTGCGCCATCGGCGCCGCGACCGCCGGCCGCATGGCCGACCGCATCGGCCGCATCCGCTGCATGCAGATCTCCGCGACCCTCTTCACCATCAGCGCCGTCGGCTCGGCGCTGCCCTTCGCGCTGTGGGACCTCGCCTTCTGGCGCATCGTCGGCGGATTCGCCATCGGAATGGCCTCCGTCATCGGCCCCGCCTACATCGCCGAGGTCTCCCCGGCCGCGTACCGCGGACGGCTCGGCTCGTTCCAGCAGGCCGCGATCGTCGTCGGCATCGCCATCTCGCAGCTCGTCAACTACGCCATCCTGAACGCCGCCGGCGGAGAGCAGCGAGGCGAGCTGATGGGCCTGGAAGCCTGGCAGGTCATGCTCGGCGTCATGGTCATCCCGGCCGTCCTCTACGGTCTGCTCTCCTTCGCCATCCCCGAGTCGCCGCGCTTCCTGCTCGAGGTCGGCCGCCGGGACCGTGCCCGTGAGGTGCTCAAAGAGGTCGAGGGCGACAAGATCGACCTGGACGCCCGCGTCGCCGAGATCGAGCACGCCATGAAGCGCGAGCACAAGTCGACCTTCAAGGACCTGCTCGGCGGGACCGTCTTCTTCAAGCCGATCGTCTGGGTCGGTATCGGCCTCTCGGTCTTCCAGCAGTTCGTCGGCATCAACATCGCGTTCTACTACTCTGCGACGCTGTGGCAGTCGGTCGGCGTCGACCCGACGGACTCGTTCTTCTACTCGTTCACCACGTCGATCATCAACATCATCGGCACCGTGATCGCCATGATCTTCGTGGACCGCATCGGCCGTAAGCCGCTCGCCCTCATCGGCTCGGTGGGCATGGCCATCGGTCTCGGCGCGGAGGCCTGGGCCTTCTCCTTCGACCTGGTCGACGGCAAGCTGCCGGCCACCCAGGGCTGGGTCGCCCTGATCGCCGCCCACGTCTTCGTCCTCTTCTTCGCCCTCTCCTGGGGTGTCGTGGTCTGGGTCTTCCTGGGCGAGATGTTCCCGAACCACATCCGCGCCGCCGCGCTCGGTGTCGCCGCCTCCGCACAGTGGATGGCCAACTGGGCCATCACCGCGAGCTTCCCGTCGCTGGCGGACTGGAACCTGTCCGGCACCTATGTGATCTACACATTCTTCGCCGTGCTCTCCATCCCCTTCGTGCTCAAGTTCGTCAAGGAGACGAAGGGCAAGACCCTGGAGGAGATGGGCTGACCGCCCACGTCGCCGGCGGCTCCTCGGGAGCCCCGGTGACTTCCCGGAACTCGGGGAGAAGGGCCAAGTCCCCGCTGCCCCTCTCCTCGTACTCGTAAAGAGGGCGTGCTGCCCCGGCTCGGACCGTGAGGTCAATCGAGCCGGGGCAGCACGCTCTCGCAGAACAGCCGCAGACTGCGCCAGCCCTCGTCCACGGGCATCCCGCCGGACAGCGGATGCAGGACGAGGTTGTCGAGGCCCTGCGCCACGCACTGGTCGGGCGTCAGGATGCGGTAGACGCCCTCGGCGCGCAGCTCCTCGACCGTGGTGGCCGCCGACCTCACCGCCGAGCGGATGTCACCGGACTGCCAGGAGGCGTACGTCCGCGCCTCGTGGAGGAAGTGGGAGCCGTACGCGGCCCAGGCCCGGTCCGGGTCCTCGGCGATGTGCAGCAGTGGCGTCTCGGCGCCGGGCATCATGGTCCAGCCCTCGGTGCCGTACTCGATGAGCCGCTCCTTGTAGTAGGCCTCGAGCTCGGGCAGGTGCGCGCTCGGGAAGAACGGCAGCCCGAGCCGGGCGGCGCGCCTGGCCGCCGCCCTGGACGAACCGCCCACCAGCAGCAGGGGGTGCGGATCCGAGAACGGACGCGGGGTGACCCGTACCGTGCGGCCCCGATAGGTGAACTCCTCGCCGGTCCACGCCTTCAGTACGGTCTCCAGGAGCTCGTCCTGGAGCTCGCCGCGCCGCTTCCAGTCGACGTCGAAGAGCGCGTACTCCTCGGGCCGGTAGCCGATGCCGGCCACGGTCACCAGGCGACCGCCGCTGAGCAGGTCGAGTACGGCGATCTCCTCGGCGAGACGCAGCGGGTCGTGCAGCGGGCCGATGACCGCGGAGACGGTGACCGCGAGACGCCGGGTCGCCCCGAAGACCGCGCCCGCGAACGCGAACGGCGAGGGCAGCCAGTTGTTGGCGACGCCGTGGTGCTCCTCGGTCTGCACCGTGGTGATCCCGCGGTCGTCGGCGTACGTGGCCATCTCGACGGCCGCCTGGTAGCGGGCACTGAGCGAGGCGGGGGTGGCGTCGGGTTCGACGAGGTTGAAGCGCACGACCGTTACGGGCATGGGAGGCCCCCCTTCGTGTGTGGAGGGGGACGGTAGCTGACGGTGCGTCAGGTTGCCATAGCGGCGGACGCCGGGGCCGGGCCGGAGCGCCGGTCGGATCGACGGGCCCGGTGGGGGTGCCGGACGCGGCCCGCGCCCACCGGCGCGGACCGCGCGCTCCCGGAGCCGCGCGGGGGGCGCCCGGGCCCATCCCGGAGCTCCAAGTGTTCGTACAAAACTACAAGAGTTCCCTTGCGTGGGGGGAAAAGCCTCCCGTGCGGGGGATGACTGATACTGGGTCCGTTATGGAAACCATCATCCTTGCTGTAGTCATCGCCGTGGTGGTGATCGGCGCGCTCGGTGGGCTCGTCGTCGGCAGTCGCAAGCGGAAGCAGCTGCCCCCGCCGCCCCCCGCCGCCCCCGACATCACCGCGCCTCCTGCCGAACCGCACGTCGGCGACGAGGCCGAAGAGCCGCACGACGAACCGCGCCGCACGATAGAGGAGGTGGATCTCCCCGAGGGCTCGGCCGCCGCGCCGGTCGCCGTCGAGGAACCTCCGGCCGTCCCCGCGATCGAGATCCCGGAACCGACCGCCGGCCGCCTGGTGCGCCTGCGCACCCGGCTCTCCCGCTCGCAGAACGCGCTCGGCAAGGGGCTGCTCACGCTGCTCTCGCGCGAGCACCTCGACGAGGAGACCTGGGAGGAGATCGAGGACACGCTGCTCGTCGCCGACGTCGGTGTGCAGCCCACCCAGGAGCTGGTCGAGCGGCTGCGCGAGCGCGTGAAGGTGCTCGGCACCCGGACGCCGGTCGAACTGCGCGGCCTGCTGCGCGAGGAACTGCTCACCCTGCTCGTCCCGGAGTTCGACCGCGAGGTCAAGACCGACTCGAACCTCGACACCCCGGGCATCGTGATGGTCGTCGGCGTCAACGGCACCGGCAAGACCACCACCACCGGCAAGCTCGCGCGCGTGCTCGTCGCCGACGGCAAGAACGTCGTGCTGGGCGCGGCCGACACCTTCCGCGCCGCCGCGGCCGACCAGCTTCAGACCTGGGGCGAGCGCGTGGGCGCCCGCACCGTCCGCGGCCCCGAGGGCGGCGACCCCGCCTCGATCGCGTTCGACGCGGTCAAGGAGGGCATCGCGGAGGGCGCCGACGTCGTCCTCATCGACACCGCGGGCCGGCTCCACACCAAGACCGGCCTCATGGACGAGCTCGGCAAGGTCAAGCGCGTCATCGAGAAGCACGCGCCGCTCGACGAGGTGCTGCTCGTCCTCGACGCGACCACCGGCCAGAACGGTCTGGTCCAGGCGCGTGTGTTCGCCGAGGTCGTGGAGATCACCGGCATCGTGCTGACGAAGCTCGACGGTACGGCGAAGGGCGGCATCGTCATCGCGGTGCAGCGCGAGCTGGGGGTCCCGGTCAAGCTGGTGGGGCTCGGCGAGGGCGCGGACGACCTGGCGCCGTTCGAGCCGGAGGCGTTCGTTGACGCCCTTATCGGAGAGTGACCACTCGCGCGAACGCGTAGGTGCCCGAAGAAGCGCCCGCCCCCACGGCATTGTCGGGGGACGGGCGCTTCGTCCTGTCCGGGTGGTGCGGTCGAGGGAGTCGGCCGCCGTGAGGCGAGGCGGCGGTGGGGGGACCGCTGTGGAGTGATTCAGGCCCGCGAACGGTGTGCCACATAGGCGAGCGTGCCGAGCAGCAGCCGGGCCGGGGGCGGCTTCGTGGCCGAGTCGAGGGCGGGGGAGCGCAGCCAGCGGACCGGGCCGAGTCCCGCGCGGTCGGAGGGCGGGGCGGTGATGAACGTGCCCGGACCCAGGCCGTGCAGGTCGAGGGAGGCGTCATCCCAGCCCATCCGGTAGAGGAGTTCGGGAAGCTCGGCGGCGGAACCGGGGGAGACGAAGAACTGGGCGCGGCCGTCCGCGGTGGCCGTGACCGGGCCGAGGGGGAGGCCCATGCGTTCCAGGCGGACGAGCGCGCGGCGCCCAGCCGGCTCGGCCACCTCGATCACGTCGAACGCCCGGCCGACCGGCAGCATCACCGCGGCACCCGGGAACTCGGACCAGATGCCGGTCGCCTCCATCAGTGTCGCGCCGGCCGGGATCGTCGGTGCGAAGCCCAGGGGGTGCGCACCCGGCGCGGCGCACTCGGCCCTGCCGCACGAGCACGCCCCCGCGGCGGCTCGGGCGCCCGGGACCACGTCCCATCCCCACAGTCCGGTGAACGCGGCGACGGCGGTGCCCTCCGAAGAGCGGCCGCGGCGACGAGCGCCGGTCCGGATGTCGCGCATCGCCCGACTACTGCCGATCGTGAAGCCCATGCCCCCTCCAACGGGTCCGATGCACCGGTGGTTACGTGATGGAACCGGATTGTCACCCTCTGTTCCTGACTGCCCGATATCGCGCGACCCAGACGGCGCCTTGTGGCGTGCGGGGTGGTGCGCTCGGTTCCGTGCGCCCTGGAGTGCACCTCTCTGCCCACCCTTGGCCGTTCCGTGTCAAGTGAATCGCGAGCAGGGCGACCGGAGTTCATTCGAAGGGGTGGCGAATGGTGGCGTTTCACCGATCGCCATGGTTGGACGCGTGATCGTAGGATTACTTTGTGTGCACGAGTCCTGTGGGTTGTCTGTACTCGTGGGTATGCCAAGGGCAAGCTGGTTTCCCGTTCGAAGGGTGAGAACCGCCGGACGCGCGGCCGTATTTACCGGCATTCTGATAGGGCTTGGCGCAGAGCGGCGACAAGTGGTCTCGGGGAGTGGGGGCGTTCCAGTGGGCGGCAACGGCGGAGGCGGGACGAACGCTGACAAGCGCCCCAACGACATGCTCGGCTCGTGGTTTGTGCGCAGCGGCTGGTCGAAAGGCGAGCTCGCGCGCCAAGTGAACCGCCGAGCCCGGCAGTTGGGGGCCAACCACATCTCCACGGACACCTCGCGGGTGCGCCGCTGGCTGGACGGGGAGAACCCGCGCGAGCCGATCCCGAGGATCCTGTCGGAGCTGTTCTCCGAGCGGTTCGGCTGTGTCGTCGCCGTGGAGGACCTCGGTCTGCGCGCGGCCCACCAGGCACCCTCGGTGTCCGGCATCGACCTTCCGTGGACGGGCCCCCAGACCGTCGCGCTGATCAGTGAATACTCGCGCAGCGACCTCATGCTGGCGCGGCGCGGCTTCCTCGGCAGCTCGCTGGCGCTCTCCGCGGGCCCGGCCCTCATCGAGCCCATGCAGCGCTGGCTCGTCCCCGCGCCCATGGCGTCGTACGAGGAGAGCGAACCCCCGGCCTCGACGCGCCGCGGCGGCCGGCTCTCCCAACCGGAGCTGGACCTCCTGGAGTCCACCACCGTGATGTTCCGTCAGTGGGACGCGCAGTGCGGCGGCGGACTGCGCCGCAAGGCGGTCGTCGGCCAGTTGCACGAGGTGACGGACCTCCTCCAGGAGCCGCAGCCCGCCGCCACCGGCAAGCGCCTGTTCAAGGTCGCCGCCGAACTGGCCGAACTGGCGGGCTGGATGAGCTACGACGTGGGCCTCCAGCCCACCGCGCAGAAGTACTTCGTGCTCGCCCTGCACGCCTCGAAGGAAGCGGGCGACAAACCGCTCGGCTCGTACATCCTCTCCAGCATGAGCCGCCAGATGATTCACCTCGGGCGGCCCGAGGACGCGCTGGAACTGATCCATCTCGCGCAGTACGGCAGCCGCGACTGCGCGAGCCCGCGCACCCAGTCGATGCTGTATGCGATGGAGGCCCGCGCCTACGCGAACATGGGCCAGCCCGGAAAGTGCAAGCGGGCCGTCCGGATGGCCGAGGACACCTTCGCCGACGTGCACGAGTGGGACGACCCGGACCCCGACTGGATCCGCTTCTTCTCCAAGGCCGAGCTGTACGGCGAGAATTCGCACTCCTACCGTGACCTCGCCTATGTCGCCGGGCGCAGCCCCACGTACGCCTCCATGGCCGAGCCCCTGATGCAGGAGGCGGTCGACCGTTTCGGCAAGGATTCCGAGCACCAGCGTTCGTACGCACTCAACCTCATCGGCATGGCCACCGTGCACCTTCTGCAGCGTGAGCCCGAGCGGAGTGCGGACCTGGCCAAGGAAGCCCTGAGGATCGGCAAGAAGGTGCGCTCGGAGCGCGTCAACACTCGTATCCGAAAGACGGTCGACACCGCGGTCCGCGATTTCGGGGACCTCGCCGAGGTCATCGACCTCACGGACCAGCTGGCCGTCGACCTGCCCGAGACCGCCGAGGCGGTCTGACACCTGGCCGCCCGAGCGGCCTTGCCCAGTACCCCGGCCGCGGCCGGTCGTCCCGAACTGCCCGACTCGGCTCCCCCATGCCAGGTCATCGGACGACCAGCCGTGGCCGGTTCCGCTGTATGCGGCCCCGGCCGGCTTCGCTCTCGCGGATGTGGCTGGTCACCGCGCGGATGCCTCGCACGGTGGTCGCGGCCTTCCTCGTCGAACAGGCCGCGAGCGCCCTGCCGGAGATTGCGTCACGATAACGATCGGTTCGACCGCAATCCGGCAGTTCATGAATGCGTAACACGCGGAGCGCCTTCGTCACTGGTGCGAAACATCGAGGGGCTTCCACGGAAACCGCGCTGCGTCAATCTCATGGCGCATAACCGGCCCACCCCTCACGACCACTCAGGCTTCGCCCGCACGGGGCCGTACCAACGACGAGGAGACGCCGATGGCACCAGCCATCACCCTTGCCGCAGAGGCACCCAAGCTGTCTGCCGCCAACACAGGGTTCATGCTCATCTGTTCCGCCTTGGTGCTCATCATGACGCCCGGACTCGCCTTCTTCTACGGAGGCATGGTCCGCGTCAAGAGCACCCTCAACATGCTGATGATGAGCTTCATCAGCATGGGGATCATCACCATCCTGTGGGTGCTGTACGGCTTCTCCCTCGCCTTCGGCACCGACAAGGGATCGTTCATCGGCTGGACCTCGGACTGGGTCGGCCTCAGCGACATCGGCCTGACGCAGCTGTGGCCCGGCTACACCATCCCGGTGTTCGTCTTCATGGTCTTCCAGATGATGTTCGCGATCATCACGCCCGCGCTGATAAGCGGTGCTCTCGCGGACCGCGTGAAGTTCACGGCGTGGTCGCTGTTCATCACGCTGTGGGCCACGCTCGTCTACTTCCCGGTCGCCCACTGGGTGTGGGGCACGGGCGGCTGGGCCTTCGACCTCGGCGTGATCGACTTCGCCGGTGGTACGGCGGTCCACATCAACGCGGGCGCCGCGGCGCTCGGCGTGATCCTGGTCATCGGCAAGCGCGTCGGCTTCAAGAAGGACCCGATGCGCCCGCACAGCCTTCCGCTGGTGATGCTCGGCTCCGGTCTGCTGTGGTTCGGCTGGTTCGGATTCAACGCCGGCTCGTGGCTCGGCAACGACGACGGCGTCGGCGCGCTGATGTTCGTCAACACGCAGGTCGCCACGGCGGCCGCCATGCTGGCCTGGCTCATCTACGAGAAGATCCGGCACGGCGCGTTCACCACGCTGGGCGCCGCCTCCGGCGCGGTCGCCGGTCTGGTCGCCATCACCCCCTCCGGTGGCTGTGTCTCCCCGCTCGGCGCGATCGCCGTCGGCGCGATCGCCGGTGTCCTGTGCGCCATGGCCGTGGGCCTGAAGTACCGGTTCGGTTACGACGACTCCCTGGACGTCGTCGGTGTCCACCTCGTCGGCGGTGTCATCGGCTCCCTGTTGATCGGCTTCTTCGCCAGTGGCAAGGGCCAGTCCACGGCCGAGGGCCTCTTCTACGGCGGCGGCCTGACCCAGTTCTGGAAGCAGTGCGCCGCGGTCTTCGCCGTCCTCGGCTACTCCCTGGTCGTCTCCGCCATCCTCGCCTTCCTCATCGACAAGACGATGGGCATGAGGGTCACCGAGGACGAGGAGGTCTCCGGCATCGACCAGGCCCAGCACGCCGAGACCGCATACGACTTCAGCGGTGCCGGCGGCGGCACCGCCCGGACCGCCGCGTCCGCCCCGGCCGACGCGGATGCCAAGAAGGTGGACGCATGAAGCTCATCACCGCCGTCGTGAAGCCTCACCGGCTCGACGAGATCAAGGAGGCCCTGCAGGCCTTCGGGGTTCACGGACTGACGGTCACCGAAGCGAGCGGCTACGGTCGGCAGCGGGGACACACCGAGGTCTACCGCGGTGCCGAGTACACCGTCGACCTCGTCCCCAAGATCCGCATAGAGGTGCTGGTCGAGGACGACGACGCCGAACAGCTCATCGACATCGTCGTGAAGGCGGCCCGTACCGGCAAGATCGGTGACGGCAAGGTGTGGTCCATCCCGGTCGATACGGCCGTCCGGGTCCGGACCGGCGAGCGCGGCCCGGACGCGCTCTGACCGGACCGGCCCGCCAGAAGAAAGACAGGAGTCGCTGGGTGACGAGTACGGACACGCGAGTGGAAGCAGAGGACTCGGGACCCAGCGGCTATGCGGCGGCCCGGCTGCGCCTCCTCCAAGAGGGGGCGCGGTCCGGGCCGCCGCGCCGTGCCGCCCTCGCCGAACTGACGGACGACTGGCTGACCGGCCTGTTCACCGCCGGATCCGAGGGGCTGCGCGGAGTCTCGCTCGTCGCCGTCGGCGGCTACGGCCGCGGTGAGCTCTCCCCCCGCAGCGACCTGGACCTGCTCCTCCTGCACGACGGCGCCGACTCAGGAGCCGTCGCCGCCCTCGCCGACCGCATCTGGTACCCCGTCTGGGACCTGGGCCTCGACCTCGACCACTCGGTCCGTACGCCGGCCGAGGCCCGCAAGACCGCCGCCGACGACCTCAAGGTCCAGCTCGGCCTCCTCGACGCCCGCCATCTCGCGGGCGATCTCGGCCTCACCGCCGGACTGCGTACGGCCGTCCTCGCCGACTGGCGCAACCAGGCGCCCAAGCGGCTGCCCGAACTCCAGGAACTGTGCGCGGAGCGCGCCGAACGCCAGGGCGAACTCCAGTACCTCCTCGAACCCGACCTGAAGGAAGCCCGCGGCGGACTGCGCGACGCCACCGCACTGCGCGCCGTCGCCGCGTCCTGGCTCGCCGACGCACCCCGCGAAGGCCTCTCCGACGCCCGCCGCAGACTCCTGGACGTCCGCGACGCCCTGCACCTCGCCACCGGGCGCGCCACCGACCGCCTCGCACTCCAGGAACAGGACCAGGTCGCCGCCGAACTCGGTCTGCTGGACGCCGACACCCTGCTGCGCCAGGTCTACGAAGCCGCGCGCGTCGTGTCGTACGCCAGTGACGTCACCTGGCGTGAGGTGGGGCGCGTACTGCGGTCGCGCGCCGTGCGCCCGCGGCTGCGCGCCATGCTCGGCGGCGGCAAGCCGGCCGCCGAGCGGTCCCCCCTCGCCGAGGGCGTGGTCGAACAGGACGGCGAGGTGGGGCTCGCCCGCACCGCGCGTCCCGAACGCGACCCCGTGCTCCCGCTCCGTGCGGCCGCCGCGGCCGCGCAGGCGGATCTCCCGCTCTCCCTGCACGCCGTACGGCGCATGGCCGCCGTCGCCCGTCCCCTGCCCACGCCCTGGCCCGCCGAGGCACGCCAACAGCTCGTCACGCTCCTCGGCTCGGGCCGCCCGACCATCGAGGTCTGGGAGGCACTGGAGGCGGAAGGGCTGATCACCCGGCTGCTGCCCGACTGGGAGCGGGTGCGCTGCCGCCCGCAGCGCAACGCCGTCCACATCTGGACCGTCGACCGCCACCTCATCGAGACGGCCGTCCGGGCCTCCGAACTGACCCGCCGCGTCGGCCGCCCCGACCTCCTGCTCGTCTCCGCCTTGCTGCACGACATCGGCAAGGGCTGGCCCGGCGACCACTCCGTGGCGGGCGAGATCATCGCCCGCGACGTGGCCGCCCGCATCGGCTTCGACCGCACGGACGTGGCGGTGCTCGCCACCCTCGTACGACACCATCTGCTGCTCATCGACACCGCGACCCGACGTGACCTGGAGGACCCGGCCACCGTCCGCTCGGTCGCCGAGGCCGTGGGATCGCAGGGCACCCTGGAACTGCTGCACGCGCTCACCGAGGCGGACGCGCTGGCCACCGGACCCGCCGCCTGGTCCTCCTGGCGCGGCTCCCTCGTCGCCGACCTGGTCAAACGGGTCTCGGCAGTCCTCGCCGGAGCGCCCGAGGAGCCCGAGGCCGCAGCGCCGACCGCCGAGCAGGAACGCCTCGCGATCGAGGCCTGCCGCACCGGCGGGCCCGTCCTGGCGCTGCGCGCACAGACCGAACCGGTCGACACCGACGCCGAGCCCACCACCGTCCCGGACGACCCGGAACCGCTCGGTGTGGAACTCCTGATCGCGGTCCCGGACCAGCCCGGCGTGCTCCCCTCGGTGGCCGGCGTCCTCGCCATGCACCGGCTGACCGTCCGCACCGCCGAGCTGCGCGCCCTGGACCTGCCCGACGGTGTCGAGGGCTCGGTCCTGCTGCTCAACTGGCGGGTCGCCGCGGAGTACGGCTCCCTGCCGCAGGCCGCCCGCCTGCGCGCCGACCTCGTACGCGCCCTGGACGGCTCCCTCGACATCACCGCGCGTCTCGCCGAACGCGACGCCGCCTACCCGCGCCGTCGCGGAACGGTCGCGCCGCCGCCCCGCGTGACGGTCGCCCCGGCCGCCTCGCGCCACGCCACGGTCATAGAGGTCCGCGCCCACGACGCCCCTGGCCTGCTGCACCGCATCGGGCGGGCCCTGGAGAACGCTCACGTCCGGGTACGGAGCATGCACGTCTCCACCCTCGGCGCGAACGCCGTGGACGCCTTCTACGTGACGGGAACGAAGGGAGCGCCCCTGCCGGGGGCGGAGGCGGCCTCACTGGCGCGCGCCCTGGAGGAGACGCTGCGGGGGTGACCGCGGGGTCGTTTTGCGCGTTGAGCGGACAGGTGATCCCCGCACCCCGGGGGCGGCCCGGTCGCCGAAAGCCGATCGGGGAGAGATTCCGGGCCTCCTCCCCGCCGCTGCCGGCCTTCGGGGCTTCCGTCCCCGCACGCTGAATGCAGCGGGCGGGGACGATTCGCTTGCGGGGCCGGATACCCTGGAGGGCAGCCCAAGACGCCCCCGACTCCGAGGACCGAAGCCACCGTGTTCGATACCCTCTCCGACCGCCTCAGCGCGACGTTCAAAAACCTCCGCGGCAAGGGGCGCCTCAGTGAGGCGGACATCGACGCCACGGCCCGGGAAATCCGCATCGCGCTTCTCGAAGCCGACGTCGCCCTGCCCGTCGTCCGGACGTTCATCAAGAACGTCAAGGAGAGGGCGCTCGGGAGCGAGGTCTCCAAGGCGCTCAACCCCGCCCAGCAGGTCCTGAAGATCGTGAACGACGAGCTCGTCACGATCCTCGGTGGTGAGACCCGCCGCCTCCGGTTCGCCAAGAACCCGCCCACCGTGATCATGCTCGCGGGTCTCCAGGGCGCGGGCAAGACCACGCTCGCCGGAAAGCTCGGCAAGTGGCTCAAGGACCAGGGTCACTCCCCGCTCCTCGTCGCCGCCGACCTCCAGCGCCCGAACGCGGTGAACCAGCTCAGCGTGGTCGCCCAGCGTGCGGGTGTCGCCGTCTACGCCCCCGAGCCGGGCAACGGCGTCGGCGACCCGGTCAAGGTCGCCAAGGACTCCATGGAGTACGCGAAGACCAAGGTCCACGACATCGTGATCGTGGACACCGCCGGCCGCCTCGGTATCGACCAGGAGCTCATGCAGCAGGCCGCGGACATCCGCGACGCCGTCAGCCCTGACGAGATCCTTTTCGTCGTCGACGCGATGATCGGCCAGGACGCGGTCAACACGGCCGAGTCCTTCCGCGACGGCGTCGGCTTCGACGGCGTGGTGCTCTCCAAGCTCGACGGTGACGCCCGCGGTGGTGCGGCCCTGTCGATCGCCTCGGTCACCGGCAAGCCGATCATGTTCGCGTCGAACGGCGAGAAGCTCGACGACTTCGACGCCTTCCACCCGGACCGGATGGCCTCCCGCATCCTCGACATGGGTGACATCCTCACCCTGATCGAGCAGGCGGAGAAGACGTTCAGCCAAGAAGAGGCCGAGAAGATGGCCTCCAAGCTGGCGTCCAAGAAGGGTCAGGACTTCACTCTGGACGACTTCCTGTCCCAGATGGAGCAGGTCAGGAAGATGGGCAGCATCAGCAAGCTGCTCGGCATGCTCCCGGGCATGGGCCAGATCAAGGACCAGATCAACAACCTCGACGAGCGCGACGTCGACCGTACGGCCGCCATCATCAAGTCGATGACTCCGGCCGAGCGCCAGGAGCCGACGATCATCAACGGCTCGCGCCGCGCCCGTATTGCCAAGGGCTCCGGCGTCGAGGTCAGCGCGGTCAAGGGCCTGGTGGAGCGCTTCTTCGAGGCCCGCAAGATGATGTCCCGCATGGCCCAGGGCGGCGGGATGCCGGGCATGCCCGGGATGCCGGGCATGGGCGGCGGCCCCGGCCGCGCCAAGAAGAAGCAGAAGCAGGCCAAGGGCAAGCAGCGCTCCGGCAACCCGATGAAGCGCAAGCAGCAGGAGGAAGAGGAGGCCGCTCGCCGCGAGGCCGGCGCGCAGGGCGGCAACGCCTTCGGTCTCCCGCAGCAGGGCGCCCAGGAAGACTTCGAGCTGCCGGACGAGTTCAAGAAGTTCATGGGCTGACCTCCCGTCCCGTACGGGAACGACTTTCGTGACGCCCACTGGGGGCGCCCCTCGCCGCGAGGGGCGCCCCCAGTGGCATGAGCGCGGGTGCCGGGTTCAAGAGCGAGGGTGCCGGTGTCCACCATCTGTCGTAGCGTCCACTTATGAGCAACCCCGTGCCGCCGCGCAAGGAACCTGACAAGCCGTGGCGTACCGAGGGCACGCCGCCCGAGCCGACCCCGCCGTCGGGCGGCCGGCGGAAGCTGCCCGGCGGCTGGTGGAGCCTGGCCCTGGCGGCGCTCATCGTGTTCCTGATCGCCAACCTGGTGCTGTCCTTCTACAACAAGGGCAACGAGCCGACGATCTCGTACACGGAGTTCAGCAGGCAGGTGGGCGACGGCAACGTCTCCAAGATCTATTCCAAGGGCGACGCGATCCAGGGGCAGCTCAAGAACTCCCAGGAGAACCCCGAGGGCGACGGGAAATACACGAAGTTCAAGACCCAGCGCCCGGTCTTCGCGGACGACAAGCTCTGGCAGAACCTGGAGAAGCACGACGTCACGGTGACCGCCTCGCCAGTGGTCCAGGAGCGCAGTTTCCTCTTCAACCTGCTGATCTCGCTCGCCCCGATGGCCCTGCTCGTCGTCCTGTGGATCTTCATCGCCCGGCGGATGGGCTCCGGCATGGGCGGCGCCGGCGGCATGCTCGGCCGCAAGACACCCCCCAAGCCGGTCGAACTCGTGCCCGGCGGCAAGCGCACGACGTTCGCGGACGTGGCCGGCATCGACGAGGTCGCCGGTGAGCTCAACGATGTCGTGGACTTCCTGAAGAACCCCGACGCGTACCGGAGGATGGGCGCGAAGATGCCGCGCGGTGTGCTGCTGGCGGGGCCGCCCGGCACCGGAAAGACCCTGCTCGCACGGGCGGTCGCGGGGGAGGCGGGTGTCCCGTTCTTCTCGGCCTCCGCCTCCGAGTTCATCGAGATGATCGTGGGCGTCGGCGCCTCGCGCGTCCGCGAACTGTTCTCCGAGGCCCGCAAAGTGGCCCCGTCCATCATCTTCATCGACGAGATCGACACCATCGGACGGGCACGGTCGGGCGGCTCCGCCATGGGCGGCCACGACGAGCGCGAGCAGACGCTCAACCAGATCCTCACCGAGATGGACGGCTTCTCCGGCTCGGAGGGCGTCATCGTCATCGCCGCCACCAACCGTGCGGACATCCTGGACCCGGCGCTCACCCGCCCCGGCCGCTTCGACCGCGTCGTCAACGTCTCGCCCCCCGACCGCGGCGGCCGTGAGGCGATCCTGGAGATCCACACCCGTGACATTCCGCTCGCCGCCGGCGTGGACCTGACCCAGGTGGCCCGTTCGACCCCGGGCATGACGGGTGCCGACCTCGCCAACCTCGCCAACGAGGCGGCCCTTCTCGCCGTCAAGCGCAAGCAGGAGGAGGTGACACAGGGCGACCTCTCCGAAGCGCTGGAGAAGGTCCAGCTCGGTGCCGAACGCTCGCTGGTCATGCCCTACGAGGAACGCAGGCGCACCGCGTACCACGAGAGCGGCCACGCCCTTCTCGGGATGCTGCGGCCCGGTGCCGACCCGGTCCGCAAGATCACCATCGTCCCGCGCGGCCGCGCCCTCGGCGTCACCCTCTCGACGCCGGACGCGGACCGGTACGCGTACACCGAGGAGTACCTGCGCGGCCGGATCATCGGCGCCCTCGGCGGCATGGCCGCCGAGCACGTCGTCTACGACGTCATCACCACGGGCTCGGAGAACGACCTGGAACAGGTCACGAACCTCGCCCGCGGCATGGTGGCCCGCTGGGGCATGAGCGAACGCGTCGGCCGGCTGTCCGCGCTGCCCAACGACGCCCAGCAGGCCTACGGCCTCGCGGCGGCCCCGGGCACCCTCGACTCGATCGACCACGAGATGCGCCGCATCGTCGACGAGTGCTACGACGAGGCCTGCCAGAAACTCCGCGAGCACAGAGGGCAACTGGACGCCCTGGCGGAGGCGCTTCTCGCGAACGAGACGCTGGAGGAGGCGGAGGCGTACCGGATCGCAGGGGTGCCCAGGGCGCCGAAGGAGGCGTGACCGCCCGGGACTGACCTCGGCAACCGTCCCGGGACCGATCTCGGCAGACGGGCGCGGGACTGACCTCGGCAACCGTCCCGGGACCGATCTCGGCAGACGGGCGCGGGACTGACCTCGGCAGACGGGCGCGGGACTGGCTTCAGCAGACCGCCCTTGGGACCGGACCGGCGTGAGACCGCCCTCGGACCGACTCGGACGGTCCTGAGGCCACCCCTCGGACCGGCCTCGCAAGGGCCTGGGACCGACTTCGGACCGCCCTGAGGCCGCCCTCGGACCGACTCAGACCGTCCGGGCGATCAGGTACCGGAACACGTTCGGCATCCAGACGGTCCCGTCCCGCCGCAAGTGAGGATGCAGCGCCTCCGCCACTTCCTTGTCGACCTGGGCCTGGTCGGTGGCGTCGACCGCGGCGTCGAAGAGCCCTGTGGAGAGCAGTCCGCGCACGGCACTGTCCACGTCGGCGTAGCCGAACGGGCAGGCCACCCGCCCCGAGCCGTCCGGCCGCAGCCCGGCCCGCTGGGCGACCTCCTCCAGATCGTCCCGGCAGGCGGCGCGCCAGCTCGCCGCACCGCGCAGGGGATCGGCCAGCTTGGTGGCGACCCGCAGCACGGCCGAGGTGCTGCACCGCTCCGGTGGTCCCCAGCCGACCAGGACCACGGGAGTGCCCCGGCCGGTGAGCGGCGACGCCTCCGCGAGCAGCGAACCGAGCCCTTCGGAGTCGCCGGCCACGCAGCCGATCGGCTCGAAGGCGGTCACCAGGTTGTACACAGGCGACCCGGCGACGGCCGCGTCCCCGGGAGAGCCGGCCACGAGCCGGGCTTCGGCGCGCGGGGGCGTGTCCCATGCCTGCGGCAGCAGACGTTCCCGTGCGAGGGTCAGCCGTTCGGGTGACGAGGAGTCGACACCCGTGACCGCGGCGCCGCGGGAGGCCGCCATCAGCAGGGCGAGCCCTGCCCCGCAGCCGAGCCCGAGCAGCCGTGTCCCGCCGCCCACTTCGAGTCGCTCGTAGACGGCCTCGTAGAGCGGCACCAGCATCCGCTCCTGGATCTCGGCCCAGTCACGCGCGCGTGCACCCCGGTCCGCGCGGGGCGATGGGCCGGCATGAGGAAGGTGCTGCCGCACGAGCGTAGGTGTCATCGAAAGTGCCCCAATCCGCCGAGAGTTGCTGCCGGGCCCCCTTTTCCCTCGCCCCCGCGCAGGAGGCCCGCACTCCCCCCGTATGTCAGGTAACTCCGCCCTCGACGTGCCGTCCAGGGGTTGCGGGGCCCCGTTTGTGCCCCAGCCGCAAAGGGCGCGAGAATTCACATACCGGCAACGTGGGCCCGTACCATCACCCGCATGGCAAAGGCACCCGTTCTCACGCCCCGGGCGGACGATTTCCCGCGCTGGTACCAGGACTTGATCAACAAGGCCGAGCTGGCGGACAACGGTCCGGTGCGCGGCACCATGGTCATCCGGCCGTACGGGTACGGGCTGTGGGAGCGGATGCAGCAGGAGATGGACGCCCGCATCAAGGAAGCGGGTGCCCAGAACGCGTACTTCCCGCTGTTCATCCCGCAGTCGTACCTGACCCGGGAGGCGGAGCACGTCGAGGGCTTCGCCCCCGAACTCGCGGTCGTCACGCACGGCGGCGGCAAGGAGTTGGAGGAGCCGGTCGTCGTTCGTCCCACCTCCGAGACGATCATCAACGCCTCCTTCTCCAAGTGGGTGCAGAGCTACCGCGATCTGCCGCTGCTGATCAACCAGTGGGCGAACGTGGTCCGTTGGGAGATGCGCCCGCGGGTGTTCCTCCGTACGACCGAATTCCTCTGGCAGGAGGGCCACACCGCGCACGCCACCTACGAGGACGCCCGGGACTACGCCGCGCACATCCACAAGGAGGTGTACGCCGACTTCATGGTCAACGTCCTCGGTATCGATGTCGTCCTTGGCCGGAAGACGGCGAGCGAGCGGTTCGCGGGCGCCATCAACACCCTCACGCTCGAAGCCATGATGGGCGACGGCAAGGCGCTCCAGATGGGCACCAGCCATGAGCTGGGGCAGAACTTCGCGAAGGCGTTCAACACCCAGTACCTGTCCAGGGACGGGAAGCAGGAGCTCGTCTGGCAGACCTCCTGGGGGTCCTCGACCCGCATGGTGGGTGGCCTGATCATGTCGCACGGTGATGACAGTGGGTTGCGAGTGCCGCCCCGGCTCGCCCCAGTACAGGTCGTCGTCCTCGCGATCAAGGGGGACGAGGCGGTTCTGGCCAAGGTCCGCGAAATCGGCGACCGGCTGAAGGCGGCGGGTGTAAAGGTCCAGGTCGACGACCGTACGGACACCCCCTTCGGGCGCCGGGCCGTCGACTGGGAGCTCAAGGGCGTCCCCGTACGCGTCGAGGTCGGCCCCCGTGACCTGGAGAGCGGCACGGCGATGCTGGCCCGCCGCATCCCCGGAGGCAAGGAGCCCGTGACCGTCGACGCACTGGCGGCCCTGCTTCCCGCCGTCCTGGAAGAGGACCAGGCGCTCCTCCTGCGGCAGTCCCGCGAGCGCCGCGAGTCCCGTACCTCGGACGTGTCGACGGTCGACGCGGCCGTGGAGGCCGCCGAGGCGGGCGGCTGGGCGCGCATTCCCTGGGCCGACCTCGGCGAAGAGGGCGAGGCCAGGCTCGCCGAGCACGCGGTGACCGTACGGTGTCTGGTCGCCGAGGACGGGTCGGTGCCGGACGCCGACGACGCACCCGGTAACGTCGCCGTCGTCGCGCGCGCCTACTGAGTGGGACGCGAGGGCGGCCGAAACACCTCTTGCGCATCTGCCGACCACAGGTGCCCCGGCGTGCGGATACCGTCTACGCGCCGGGGCGTACGTGTGCCTACGTACCGCCTTGGTATGAGCTGTGATGCTTCTCCGCAGATCAGCGCACCCGCCCTCGTCAGGACGCATCAGCGGCAACTGACGGGTACGTGCAAATTATTTGGGATGCCCCGGAATAGGAACACAGAGGCACCTCCGCTCGTTCTCATTACGTGAGCACGACACCACCTGTTCTCGCCGCAGAGCTGGCAGGGGCGTGGGCCGATATTCAGCGGTACCACCCCGAACTGCCTGATCTTGCCGCGCCAGAGTCCCTGATCGGAGAATCGTCGTCCGCCTGCGGACACGAGCTCTCCTTCGAACGACTGCTTCACGAAGCAGTCCACGGCATCGCCGCCGCCCGTGGAGTCCGCGACACCTCGCGCGCCGGCCGGTATCACAACCGCAGATTCCTCGCGATCGCCGAGGAGCTGGGCCTCGACCACCCCGAGGAGCCGCATCCAAGCAGTGGCTTCTCGCTGGTCACGCTCAGCCCCGAGGCGAAGCGCCGCTACCGCCCGACCATCGAGCGGCTCCAGCGTGCGCTGAAGGCACACACGGCCGCCACGTCCGCGGACACCGCCCGCTCGTTCCGCGGCCCGGCCGCCCGCCACGGCTCCTCCGGGGGCGGCGTCCGCGTCAAGGCCGTCTGCGACTGCGGGCGCAATGTGCGCGTGGTCCCGTCGGTCCTCGCGCAGGCGCCGATCGTGTGCGGAGGATGCGGCAAACCCTTCCGGATTCCGGAGGTGGTCGGGGCTGCCGTCGCCTGAGGTGCGTGCGACACCGGCGTCTCGTGGGTGCCGGACGAGTACGCGCGGCCCGTGAGCAGTCGTGCCTCCCCCACCTGCCCCTGGGGAAGTGGGGGAATTCAGGAGGCACGAGTGCGCGCGGGCCACGCCTCGCCGACCCGCCAGCGGCCGATCCACGCCGGTCCATGCCTGACGGGCACCCGGAACGCCGGGTGCCCGTCAGGCATGGGCCCGCACACCCTCGGTCCGGGCGGACCGCAGGATGTGGCAGAATGGCTAGCTGTACTCGACAGCCGCATAGGACCCCTCTCTCCTCCGGCTGACGCGTCCATCGGGCACTCGGGTACCGCAACCCCACGCGGCCATCTCTGCGTGCCCAACCCCGTCAAGACCAGGAGACACCACTTCCGTGGCAGTCAAGATCAAGCTGAAGCGTCTGGGCAAGATCCGTTCGCCTCACTACCGCATCGTCGTCGCCGACTCCCGTACCCGCCGTGATGGCCGGGCCATCGAGGAGATCGGTCTGTACCACCCGGTGCAGAACCCTTCGCGCATCGAGGTCGACTCGGACCGTGCGCAGTACTGGCTGGGTGTCGGCGCGCAGCCGACCGAGCCCGTGCTCGCCATCCTGAAGCTGACCGGCGACTGGCAGAAGTTCAAGGGCCTGCCGGCCCCGGCTCCGCTGCTCGTGGCCGAGCCGAAGGCCGCGCGCCCGCTGTTCGACGCCCTCGGTGGCGACGACACGGGCAAGGGTGAGGCCATCACCCAGAAGAAGAAGGCTGAGAAGAAGGACGAGGCTCCGGCCGAGTCCGAGTCGACCGAGGCCTGAGCATGCTCGAGGAGGCTCTCGAGCACCTCGTGAAGGGCATCGTCGACAACCCGGACGATGTGCAGGTCGCCTCGCGCAACCTGCGCCGCGGGCGCGTTCTCGAGGTCCGGGTCCACCCCGACGACCTCGGCAAGGTGATCGGCCGCAACGGCCGCACCGCGCGCGCTCTGCGCACCGTCGTGGGCGCCATCGGCGGCCGCGGTGTCCGCGTCGACCTCGTCGACGTGGATCACGTCCGCTGACGTATCAGGCAGCACCGGCTCGGGCCGGGGAGGGCTTACGAGCCGTCCCCGGCCCGTAGTCGTCTGCGAACCCTCGCAGGCGGTTCCGGACCGCGTGAACGCCCACGCAACCCGGGCGTCCGCGCATCCGCAGTCGTCCATGAAGCATTGCCGTCGGCACACGACAGGAGATCAAGCACAGTGCAGCTGGTAGTCGCTCGCGTGGGTCGTGCCCACGGCATCAAGGGCGAGGTCACCGTGGAGGTCCGCACCGACGAGCCGGAGCTCAGGCTCGGGCCCGGTGCCGTCCTGCTCACCGATCCGGCCTCCACCGGACCACTGACCATCGAGACGGGCCGCGTCCACAGCGGCCGTCTTCTGCTGCGCTTCGCGGGCGTGCGGGACCGCAACGCCGCCGAGGCGCTGCGCAACACCCTGCTGATCGCCGAGGTCGACCCGAACGAGGTGCCGGAGGACCCGGACGAGTACTACGACCACCAGCTGATGGACCTGGACGTGGTCACGAAGGACGGCGAGGAGGTCGGGCGCATCACCGAGATCTCGCACCTGCCCTCGCAGGACCTGTTCGTGGTGGAGCGCCCGGACGGGACCGAGGTGCTGATCCCGTTCGTGGAGGAGATCGTCGTCGAGATCGACCTCGAGGAGCAGCGGGCCGTCATCGACCCGCCGCCCGGACTGATCGACGACCAGGCGGAGGTCGTCTCCTCCAGGGACGCCGAGAACGGCTCCTCCGGGGACGACGAGGACGCCGCGGAGGCCGACGCCTGATGCGGCTCGACGTGGTCACGATCTTCCCCGAGTACCTGGAACCCCTGAACGTCTCGCTCGTCGGCAAGGCCCGCGCGCGCGGGCAGCTGAACGTGCACGTGCACGATCTTCGGGAGTGGACCTACGACCGCCACAACACGGTCGACGACACTCCCTACGGCGGCGGCCCCGGCATGGTCATGAAGACCGAGCCCTGGGGCGACGCCCTGGACTCCGTCCTGGCGGACGGTTACGAGACGGGCGCCCACGGGCCCGTCCTCGTCGTCCCCACCCCCAGCGGGCGCTCGTTCACCCAGCAGCTCGCCGTCGAGCTCTCCGAGCGCCCCTGGCTGGTCTTCACGCCCGCGCGCTACGAGGGCATCGACCGCCGTGTCATCGACGAGTACGCGACGAGGATGCCCGTCTACGAGGTGTCCATCGGCGACTACGTCCTCGCCGGCGGCGAGGCGGCCGTCCTCGTCGTCACCGAGGCCGTGGCGCGGCTGCTGCCGGGTGTCCTCGGCAACGCCGAGTCCCACCGGGACGACTCCTTCGCCCCCGGGGCCATGGCCAACCTCCTGGAGGGCCCGGTGTACACCAAGCCCCCGCAGTGGCGTGGCCGTGAGATCCCCGATGTGCTGGTCAGCGGCCACCATGGGAAGATCGCCCGCTGGCGCCGCGACGAGGCCCTGCGCCGCACCGCGGCGAACCGGCCCGACCTCATCGAGCGCTGGGACGCCTCCGCCTTCGACAAGAAGGACCGCGAGATGCTCTCGATCCTGGGCTGGCAGCCGGATCCCGGCGGCCGATTTTGGCGCAGGCCGGAGGCCGTGGAAGAATAGGCCGCTGCTCTACGTCGTCCGGCGTGCGCCCCTGCCACAGGGGGACACGACGCCCGTCCCGGCGAGGCAGCACCATCTTCGAACCTCTCTCCCGTTGATGACCTGTGGCATCAGCGAAGAAAGCAGACAAAATGACTCACCTGCTCGACTCCGTCGACGGCGCGTCGCTGCGCACCGACATCCCGGCCTTCCGTCCGGGTGACACCGTCAACGTCCACGTCCGCGTCATCGAGGGCAACCGCTCCCGTGTGCAGCAGTTCAAGGGCGTAGTCATCCGCCGCCAGGGCGCCGGTGTCCGCGAGACCTTCTCGGTCCGCAAGGTCTCGTTCTCCGTCGGCGTCGAGCGCACCTTCCCGGTGCACACCCCGATCGTCGAGAAGATCGAGCTCGTGACCCGCGGTGACGTCCGTCGCGCCAAGCTGTACTACCTCCGTGAGCTGCGCGGCAAGGCCGCGAAGATCAAGGAGAAGCGCGACAACTGAGCCCGCGCCGCCGCGGTGATCCGTCGGCGACCGAGCCGGTAAGAAGGTGTCTCAGGGAGGCCGGATAGCATCTGGCCCCGATGGACACCGAAGCACAGCCCGTGGAGCGCGACCGCTCCTCCCGCCCTTCCGCTTCCGAGGAGATCTCGGACACAGCGGGGCCGGAGGAACGGTCGCGTTTTGCGTTCGTCGACAGGTTCGCCGACCGGCTCCCCGGGGGCCGGATCACCCTGACCGTGCTGATCTGTCTGGTATTTCTGCTGCTGATCAGCCGCTTCGTGATGCAGCCGTTCGAAATTCCCAGCGGCTCCATGGAGTCCGGATTGAGGATCGGGGACCGCGTTCTCGTAAATAAGTTGGCGTACCGTTTCGGTTCCGAGCCGCAGCGGGGCGATGTCGTCGTGTTCGACGGCACCGGTTATTTCGGGAACGCGGACTACGTCAAGCGCGTCGTCGGGGTAGGGGGAGACCACGTGGTCTGCTGCGACAAGGAGGGGAGACTCGAGGTGAACGGCCAGTCGGTCGACGAGTCGACATTTCTCTATCGGGGCGACAGTCCGTCCGAGGTGCCCTTCGACATCGTCGTGCCCGAGCGCTCCCTGTTCCTCCTGGGGGATCACCGCAGCCGCTCCCGCGACTCCCGTGATCATCTGGGCTCGCCCGGCGGTGGCATGGTCCCCGTCGGCGATGTCATCGGCAGGGCCGACTGGATCGTCTGGCCCGAGGGCCACTGGACCCGTCTGACGCGTCCCGACGGGTACGCCGCTGTGCCTGCCGCCGGAGGTGCTCATGGGTAACCGTGGACGGGCGCGCGGGGTCTCCGCCAGCGCCGCCGAGAATCTGCTGCCCACCGGGGCCCGGCGCGCCTCCGGGGGCGCCGCCCGGCCCAGCCGGGTCGAGCGGCGCAAGCTCGCGCGCAAGATCAAGCGGCGCAGGCGGCGCTCGGCGGTCAAGGAGATACCCCTCCTCGTCGGCGTCGCCGTGCTGATAGCCCTGGTCCTCAAGACGTTCCTGGTCCAGGCCTTCGTGATCCCGTCGGGCTCGATGGAGAACACGATCCAGATCGGCGACCGCGTCCTGGTGGACAAGTTCACCCCCTGGTTCGGCTCCCAGCCCAAGCGCGGTGACGTCGTCGTCTTCAAGGACCCCGGTGGCTGGCTCACAGCCGAGGACGCCCAGAAGAAGAACGACCCCGTGGTCGTCAAGCAGTTCAAGGAGGGGCTGACCTTCATCGGTCTGCTGCCGTCCGACAACGAGAAGGACCTCATCAAGCGGGTCGTCGGGCTCGGCGGGGATACCGTCAAATGCTGCGACGCGCAGGGCCGGGTGACCGTGAACGGCACCCCCCTGACCGAGCCGTACATCTACGCCGGAGACAAACCGTCGGAATTCGCCTTCGAGGTGAAGGTGCCCGCGGGCCGTCTGTTCGTGCTGGGCGACCACCGGGGCAACTCCGCGGACTCCCGTTACCACCGCACCGACAAGTTCAGCGGCACCGTCTCCGAGAAGTCGATCGTGGGCCGGGCGATGGTCATCGGGTGGCCCATCGGCCACTGGACCCGTCTGCAGGAACCGAACACGTTCTCGACGGTGGCCGACGCGCCTGGAGGGTCGGCCTCCGCTCTGTCTCTGTCGCATAGGGTGGCCTCTGCGGATCCAGATGGATTGATCCCGCTCCCGAGCCCTGCGGAACTCCCGCTCGTTATGGGAGTGGTGGGCCTGCGCCGAATACGGCGCGGGCGGCGGCACGGAGTGAGGAGTGGATGTGGGGGATGTGGCGGTCGGCGCACGGTCTGGGCACGAAGGTCCCGAAGGGCAGCCGGAGCGGCCCGACGATGCGGCTGCCCCTGCCGTAGAGGACGGTTCGGATTCTGGGAGCGGCTCCGAGGACGGGGACGTCTCGACCGGGCGCGCCGAGCGGGACCCGAAGTCCACCAAGCAGCGCTCCTTCTGGAAGGAGCTGCCGATCCTGATCGGCATCGCTCTGGTGCTCGCGCTGATTATCAAGACCTTCCTGGTGCAGGCGTTCTCGATTCCTTCGGACTCGATGCAGAACACCCTCCAGCAGGGTGACCGCGTTCTGGTCGACAAGCTGACTCCGTGGTTCGGCTCCGAGCCGCAGCGCGGAGAGGTCGTCGTCTTCCACGACCCGGACAACTGGCTGGCGGGCGAGCCCACGGCCAACCCGAACGCCCTGCAGACGGTCCTCAGCTGGATCGGCCTGATGCCGTCCGCCGAGGAGAAGGACCTCATCAAGCGGGTCATCGGCGTCGGCGGCGACACGATCGAGTGCAAGAACACCGGCCCGCTGACGGTCAACGGCAAGGCCCTGAACGAGTCGTCGTACGTGTACGCCGGGAACACCCCGTGCAGCCAGGACGAGGACGGCGGCCAGTTCAAGGTCAAGGTTCCCAAGGGCATGATCTGGGTGATGGGTGACCACCGCCAGAACTCGCGGGACTCGCGCTACAACCAGGCGGACAAGCACCACGGCATGGTGCCCGTGAACGAGGTCGTCGGCCGCGCCATCGTCAAGGCCTGGCCCATCAACCGGTGGGGCACCCTTCCGGTCCCGGACACGTTCGACCAGCCCGGTCTGAGCGACCAGGCGGCCGCGGCGGTCACCTCGCCGGGTGCCGTGGCCCTTCTGGGCGCGGCGCCGCTCGTGCTGGTGCGACGCAAGCGCAAGGCGTCCAAGGACGACTGAGACACCTCTCGGCCTTCGGGGCCGGCCCCTCCGGATTCTCCGGGGCGGCCGGCCCCGCTCGTTTCCGCCCGAAGCCGGACAGTGGACCGGGGACCGCGGACGGCGGGCGGCGGCACGAGCCCCACGGATCCGGTTCGCGCCGGTGATCGTGATCCGGCCGGGGGCTGACCCCGGACCGTACCCCCGGGTAAGGTGCGGGCCCATGGGTGGCGAGAGCGCAACACGTACGGCCCCGCGCAGCGGTGGCGCAGGCAAGACCCCGGTGGGCAGCAGGACCGGACAGCGGTTGTCCGGGCTGGCTGTCGCACTGGGCCTGGTGCTGTTCCTGGGCGGATTCGGCTGGGGAGCGGTGGTCTATCTGCCGTACACCGTCCCCACGAGTTCGATGGCGCCGACGATCAAAATGGGCGACCGGGTGCTGGCGCAGCGCGTCGACGGAAGCGACATCCGCCGAGGTGACGTCGTCGTGTTCAAGGACAAGACCTGGGTCACCGGCTCGTCCGTGGTCAAGCGCGTGGTCGCCGTCGGCGGCGACACCGTCTCCTGCTGCACCAAGGGCAAGCTGACCGTCAACGGCAAGCAGATCGACGAACCGTATCTGGCCGCCGGAAGCCTCGCCGAGATCACCGACTTCCCGACCGTGAAGGTCCCGACGGGACGGCTGTTCCTGCTCGGCGACGAGCGGCAGGGCTCCCTCGACTCCACCGCGCATCTGACGGACGCGGCCAGCGGCACCGTGGCGCGCAGCGCCGTGACGGCCCGGGTCGACGCGATCGCCTGGCCGATGAACGGCATGCTCGAACGCCCCACCGGTTTCAAGGTCCTCGGCGGTCTGTCCCAGCCGGGACCGCTCCCCACGATGGTCGCCCTGGTGATCGCCGGCGCCGTGCTCGTGCTGGGCGGCGGGGCGTACGGGCCCGTCGCCAAGCTGGCGGGACGTTCCCGCGCACGCACGGAGTCCGCCGGTGCCCGCTGAGGCGGCGGACCGGGACGAGGGCCCGCAGCAAGACGGGTTGCGCAAGGTCGCCCGGGTCGTCCTGCTCGACCCGCAGGACCGCGTACTGCTGCTGCACGGCCACGAGCCGGACGATCCGTCCGACGACTGGTGGTTCACGCCGGGCGGCGGCCTGGAGGGCGACGAGACCCGGGAGCAGGCGGCCCTGCGGGAACTCGTGGAGGAGACCGGTATCACAGAGGTCGAACTTGGCCCGGTTCTGTGGCGGCGGATCTGCTCGTTCCCGTTCGCCGGGCGGCGCTGGGACCAGGACGAGTGGTACTTCCTGGGCCGTACGACCCAGACCGCCACGGCGGCCGCGGGGCTGACGGACCTGGAGCGGCGCAGCGTCGCCGGAGCGCGCTGGTGGACGTGCCAGGAACTGACCGAGGCACATGAGACGGTGTATCCGACCAAGCTCGCCGGGCTGCTGCGCAGGGTGCTCGACGAGGGTCCCCCGGCCACGCCCGAGGTCCTCGACACGGAAATCGTCTAGGGGCTCTCGGGGCTGGCGCACAATAGGGGGACGCACGGCTGAAGGGGAACATGCCATGAGCGCCGAGGACCTCGAGAAGTACGAGACCGAGATGGAGCTGAAGCTCTATCGGGAGTACCGCGATGTCGTCGGTCTGTTCAAATATGTGATCGAGACCGAACGGCGCTTCTACCTCACCAACGACTACGAGATGCAGGTGCACTCGGTCCAGGGTGAGGTGTTTTTCGAGGTGTCCATGGCGGATGCCTGGGTGTGGGACATGTACCGGCCCGCCCGCTTCGTGAAACAGGTACGCGTCCTTACGTTCAAGGACGTGAATATCGAGGAACTGAACAAGAACGATCTGGAGCTGCCGGGCGGCTGAAAACTCCGGACGGTCGATGACGAGTGGTGATCGCGGTGATGGCTCGTGCGGGTGACGAAGATTTCCACAGTCACCCGCTCGTCCACCAAGATCCAATAGCTGGGTGACACGGCCTCAGTGTTGGTGCCGGAGGTGGTGCCGACATGAAGACATCCGAGGCACGCAACGCACTGGGCGCGTATGGCGAGGAGCTGGCCGCACGACGGCTGACCGGGACCGGCATGACCGTCCTGGCACGCAACTGGCGCTGTGGCAGGACCGGCGAGATCGACATCGTGGCCCGGGACGGCGACGCGCTGGTCGTCTGCGAGGTCAAGACCCGCAGGGTGGGCGCGTTCCAGCATCCGATGGCGGCCGTCACACCGGCGAAGGCCCTGCGACTGCGCGGCCTGGCCGAACGCTGGCTCCAGGAGCACGGCGGAGCCCCGCCCGGCGGCGTCCGCATCGACCTGATCGGCGTCCTGATCCCCGAACGCGGCGCCCCCGTGGTCGAGCACGCGCGGGGGGTGGCCTGATGGGATTCGCGCGTACGTGTTCGGTGGCCCTGGTGGGCGTGGAGGGCGTCGTCGTCGAGGTCCAGGCGGACCTGGAGCCGGGCATCGCGGCCTTCACGCTGGTGGGGCTCCCCGACAAGAGCCTGACGGAGAGCCGGGACCGGGTCAGGGCCGCGGTGGTCAATTCCGGTGCGTCCTGGCCGCAGAAGAAGCTGACGGTGGGGCTGAGTCCGGCCTCCGTGCCCAAGGGGGGTTCGGGCTTCGATCTCGCGGTGGCCTGCGCTGTGCTGGGCGCCGCCGAGCGGATCGATCCCCGCGTGCTCGCCGACATCGTGATGATCGGGGAGCTGGGGCTCGACGGCAGGGTGCGGCCGGTCCGGGGCATCCTGCCGGCCGTCCTCGCCGCGGCGGACGCCGGATACGAGCAGGTGGTGGTGCCGGAGTGCGCGGCGGCCGAGGCCTCACTGGTACCGGGGGTCTCGGTGCTCGGGGTCCGCAGCCTGCGCCAGCTGATCGCGGTACTGGCGGACGAACCGGTGCCCGAGGAGGAACCGGACGAGCAGGGCCGGCCGGACCCGTTGCTGGCCGGCCTGCGCGTGCCCGGTACGGGCGAGGCCACCGGGCTGTGCGGCATCGCAGTGCCGGAACACGACCGGGACCACGACCTCGGCGACGTCGTGGGCCAGTTGTCGGCACGCACCGCTATGGAGGTGGCGGCGGCCGGCGGCCACCACGTCTTCCTCCAAGGACCACCAGGTGCGGGCAAGACGATGCTGGCCGAGCGGATGCCGTCGATCATGCCGCGTCTCTCCCGGCAGGAATCTCTGGAGGTGACGGCGATCCACTCCGTCGCCGGCCTGCTGCCGCCGGGCAAACCGATGGTGGACGTCGCGCCGTACTGCGCACCCCACCATTCCGCGACCATGCAGTCGCTCGTCGGCGGCGGCAAGGGGCTCGCACGGCCCGGCGCGGTGTCCCTCTCGCATCGAGGCGTTCTCTTCCTCGACGAGGCGCCGGAGTTCAGCGGCTTCGCGCTGGACGCCCTGCGGCAGCCGCTCGAGGCGGGGCACGTGGTGATCGCGCGCAGCGCCGGTGTCGTACGGTTCCCCGCGAAATTTCTGATGG
Organism: Streptomyces sp. NPDC005784; assembly: GCF_042871525.1. Taxonomy (NCBI): domain Bacteria; kingdom Bacillati; phylum Actinomycetota; class Actinomycetes; order Kitasatosporales; family Streptomycetaceae; genus Streptomyces; species Streptomyces sp. NPDC005784. The sequence goes on along the minus strand of NZ_JBIAIQ010000010.1, from coordinate 123,776 downwards.
TCCTGGCCGCCAACCCCTGCCCCTGCGGGCGCTTCAGCGCGACGAACGACTTCTGCGAGTGCCCGCCCTCCGTCATCCGCCGTTATCAGGCGAGGCTCTCCGGCCCGCTGCTCGACCGGGTGGATCTGCGGGTGGAGGTCGAGCCGGTCACCCGGGCCGAACTCACCGCGCGCGGCGCGCGGGGCGAGTCGACGAAGACGGTCGCGGACCGGGTGCTCGCCGCCCGCGAGCGCGCCGCCGAGCGCCTGAGGGGAACCCCCTGGCACACCAACAGCGAGGTGCCGGGACGCGAGCTGCGCGGTCGCTGGCAGGCACGGGCGGGAGCGATGGACGAGGCCGAGCGGGGCCTTGAGCGCGGGCTGCTGACGGCCCGCGGGCTGGACCGGGTGCTCCGCGTCGCATGGACGGTCGCGGACCTGTCGGGACACGACAGGCCCGACGCCGGGGACGTCGCCCTGGCTCTCCAGCTGCGCACCGGAATCCCGCGCGGGGTACCGATGGCGATCGGCTCGCCGGCATGACGGACGACGAGCGCGGGGCTCGCGTCACGCTCTCCCGGGTCGTCGAACCGGGCGACGAGGTCTGCGGGCGCTGGATTCGAGAAGTCGGTGCCAGGGAGGCCGTTCTGTGGCTGCACGGGGACCTGGGGCAGCCGCGGGGAATGACCGACAAGCGGTGGGCGGGCCTGAGGGCCAGAGCCGGGCGGGCCGACCCGGAGCGGGACCTCGCCCTCGCGCGGGACGCCGGGGTCCGGTTCGTCTGTCCCGGTGAATCCGAATGGCCCGCACAGCTCGACGACCTGGGGGATGCCCGGCCCGTCGGGCTGTGGGTGCGGGGGCGGGCCGGCCTGCGGTTGTGGGCGCTGCGGTCCGTCGCCGTCGTCGGCGCCCGGGCCTGCACCGAGTACGGCGCGCACATGGCCGCCACCCTCGGCGCCGGGCTCGCGGAGCGGGGCTGGGTGGTGGTGTCCGGCGGCGCCTACGGCATCGACGGCGCCGCGCACCGGGGCGCCCTCGGGGCGGGCGGTGCCACCGTCGCCGTGCTCGCCTGCGGTGTCGACCGGCCCTATCCGCGCGGGCACACCCAGTTGATCACCAGGATCGCGGAACAGGGTCTCGTGGTGGGGGAGTTGCCGCCCGGAGAGCACCCGACGCCGAGCAGATTCATCCTCAGGAACCGGGTCATCGCGGCGCTCACCCGGGGCACCGTGGTCGTCGAGGCGGCGTACCGCAGCGGAGCGCTCGTCACGGCCCGTGCGGCCCAGCGGCTGGGCCGGTTCACGATGGGTGTGCCGGGACCCGTCACCAGCGGACTGTCGGCCGGGGTGCACGAACTGCTGCGCGGGGAGGCCGTCCTGGTCTCCGACGCCGCGGAAGTCGCCGAACTGGTCGGTGACATGGGCGAGCTGGCCCCGGAGCGGCGCGGGCCCGTGCTGCCGCGCGACCTGCTGCAACCGGGTGCAAGACGCGTCCTGGACGCTGTGCCGGCGCGGGATCCGGCGGGGGCCGAGGAGATCGCCCGGAGAGCGGCGACCAGCACGGACGACGCGGTCGGGAGACTGTACGAACTCCGAGCACTTGGATTCGTCGAACGACACGGCGACGGCTGGAAGTTGACACGCCAGGCGATGATCTCTGTCCGCGGCGGTCGGGAGGGATGCTGACCGAGCGTGTTCGGCCGTCCGGGGGAACGCCGACACGCCTGGGAATCCTTGTAGTTGGCGGCCCCGATGGTCACACAGGGCGACCGTCGTGACTCCGGGAGACGCCCCGGGGAAAGTTTTCGCGTGCGGGTGACAGCCCGCCCTTCGCGCACTGCGACAGCCCAGTCACGCTACGCTCACAGGAATCCGAAGCAGACACGCGATCTCGGCATGAGGCCGACAGGACACCCAGGCACTCCCAGTTCACGGCAGAACGGCACAAGGCGACGAATGCCCCAGCACACCTCCGGGTCCGACCGGACGGCGATTCCGCCAGCCGCCCGCGACGGCGGCAGCGTGCGCCCTCCCGCGCCCTCGACGCTCGACGAGCTGTGGCGGTCGTACAAGTCGACCGGTGACGAGCGGCTGCGGGAGCAGCTGATCCTGCACTACTCACCGCTGGTGAAGTACGTCGCCGGCCGGGTCAGCGTCGGTCTGCCGGCCAATGTGGAGCAGGCGGACTTCGTCTCGTCGGGGGTGTTCGGGCTGATCGACGCGATCGAGAAGTTCGACATCGAACGGGAGATCAAGTTCGAGACGTACGCGATCACCCGCATCCGCGGCGCGATGATCGACGAACTGCGGGCGCTGGACTGGATCCCGCGGTCGGTGCGGCAGAAGGCGCGCAATGTGGAGCGCGCCTACGCGACGCTGGAGGCGCGACTGCGGCGCACCCCCTCGGAGGGCGAGGTGGCCGCCGAGATGGGCATCGGCGTGGAGGAACTCCACGCGGTGTTCAGCCAGTTGTCGCTGGCCAATGTGGTCGCTCTGGAGGAGCTGCTGCACGTCGGCGGCGAGGGTGGCGACCGGCTGAGCCTGATGGACACGCTGGAGGACACCGCCGCCGACAATCCGGTCGAGGTGGCCGAGGACCGGGAGCTGCGGAGACTTCTGGCACGGGCGATCAACACGTTGCCCGACCGGGAGAAGACCGTGGTCACGCTCTACTACTACGAAGGGCTCACGCTCGCGGAGATCGGCAATGTGCTCGGGGTGACCGAGAGCCGGGTGAGCCAGATCCACACCAAGTCGGTGCTTCAGCTGCGCGCCAAGCTGGCCAGTTTCGGACGCTGAGCCGGGCGGTGCCGTGCGGCCGCGCCGCGCCGCCGCGTCGTCCTGCCGCCGGGACCGCTGCGGCGGACGCCACTGCGGTCGGCTCGGTGGAGTGGTTCCCGTCGGCGGCGGTGCGTCCGTACAGTGGTTGACGTGCCAAGGATTCGAGCGGCCTCCGTGGCCGAGCACCGGTCGATGCAGCGAGCCGCCCTGCTGGACGCTGCGCGGTCCCTGTTGTCCGAGGGCGGGACGGAGGCGCTGACCTTCCCGGCCCTCGCCGAGCGCACCGGGCTCGCGCGTTCCTCCGTGTACGAGTACTTCCGGTCCAGGGCCGCCGTCGTCGAGGAACTGTGCGAGGTCGACTTCCCCGTCTGGGCGGCCGAGGTCTCGGCCGCGATGGCAGCGGCGGACGGCCCCGAGGGGACGGTCGAGGCGTACGTCCGCCGTCAGCTGGCCCTGGTCGGGGACCGGCGGCACCGGGCCGTGGTCGCCATCTCCGCCAGCGAACTCGACTCGGGTGCCCGGGACAAGATCCGGGCGGCGCACGGCGGCCTGGTCACGATGATCGGTGAGGCACTCGCCGAGATGGGGCACGCCGAGCCGCGACTGGCCGCGATGCTCCTCCAGGGCGTGGTCGACGCCGCGGTGCGGCGCATCGAACTGGGCGCCGCCGAGGACCCCTCCGCGATCACCGAGGCGGCCGTGGCGATGGCCCTGAGAGGCGTCCGGGGCTGAGCCCCGCCGCCGTTGGCAGGTGCCGTCGGCCCACGGCTCACGGCTCACGGCTCGTGCCGCGGGCCGCTCGGCCGCCGGCCTGTGGCGCGGCCTCTCGGTTTGTGGTCCACGGCAGCGACTTCCTCGGCTCTTGGATCCGGGCGTGGGCCGTTCCGCCGTCGGCCGGGGACGCGCGCCTCCCGGCTCTGGTCCGCGGCCCGTGCCCCTCGCCTTTGGCCCGTGCCCGCGGGTTCCTCGGCTTCTGGTCCGCGGCCGTGCCCCCGTCGGCTCGTGGCTGGTCAGGGTCGGGTGTTCGTGCCGTTGAGCGGTAGTAGGCGGGACGGGCCCGTGTTCAGGAGCCATGGGGGCAGCAGGGACAGCGGGTCCAGGTAGGTCGTGCCCCTGAGCAGGCCCCAGTGCAGACACGCCGTCGGCCCACAGTGCGCGTCCGCCGCCTCCAGCGTGCCGAGAACCTCGCCCGCGAGGACCTCTTCGCCCTTGTGCACCGATGCCCGCACCGGACCGTACGTCGTCCGCAGCGGGGGCGCCCCCGTGCCCGACAGCTCCACCGAGACGACCCCGCGGCCCGCGACGCGGCCCGCGAAGGACACCCGGCCGGGTGCGACGGCCCGCACCGGGGCGTCCGGGGCGGCCGCGAGGTCGACACCACGATGACCCCGGGAGTAGGCCGTCGCCGGCGGTTCCCAGCCTCGTACGACGAACGGCCGGACACCCACGGGCCAGGCACGGGCGAGCGCCGGGACGGAGGGGTCGGCCGTCGGCGGGGCGGCCGGGACCGGTGACGGGGGAGCCGGTGGCGCGGGGGACGGTGGGGCGGGGCCGGTTCCATGGGCCAGGGCCAACGGGGTCGGCGCGCCCAGGACGGTCACCGTCAGGCCCAGGAGGAGTCCCGGCCAGATACGCGTACATCGGTTCACTCGCATGCGGGAACCGTCCCGCATCGAGCGGATCATGGCCGGGATCTGTGGAGTACCGGCCGGTTGTGGACAGCGGCGTCACCTGCCCCCTCTCGGGTCCCGTACACTTCTGATGGCGATTCGGGTCACCGAGTCGACTTCGCACGCCCCGGCACCTGGTCATCACAGATCGGTGTCAGCGCCTCTCGGTCCTTTGTGGCAAGGCGCAATCGCGGGCGTCAGGCGCGTGAGCCGTCCGGCACACGCGGTACAACCGAGAAACCGAGGAGAACGGCCATGGCCGTCGTCACGATGCGGGAGCTGCTGGAAAGCGGCGTCCACTTCGGTCACCAGACCCGTCGTTGGAACCCGAAGATGAAGCGCTTCATCTTCACGGAGCGCAACGGCATCTACATCATCGACCTGCTCCAGTCGCTGTCGTACATCGACCGCGCCTACGAGTTCGTCAAGGAGACCGTCGCCCACGGCGGCACGGTCATGTTCGTCGGCACGAAGAAGCAGGCGCAGGAGGCCATCGCCGAGCAGGCCACCCGCGTCGGCATGCCCTACGTCAACCAGCGCTGGCTGGGCGGCATGCTCACCAACTTCTCCACCGTCTACAAGCGTCTGCAGCGCCTCAAGGAGCTCGAGCAGATCGACTTCGAGGACGTCGCGGCCTCGGGTCTCACCAAGAAGGAGCTTCTCGTGCTCTCGCGCGAGAAGGCCAAGCTGGAGAAGACCCTCGGTGGTATCCGCGAGATGCAGAAGGTGCCCAGCGCCGTCTGGATCGTGGACACCAAGAAGGAGCACATCGCGGTCGGCGAGGCCCGGAAGCTCAACATCCCGGTCGTCGCCATCCTCGACACCAACTGTGACCCCGACGAGGTCGACTACAAGATCCCGGGCAACGACGACGCGATCCGCTCCGTCACCCTGCTCACCCGCGTGATCGCCGACGCCGTCGCCGAGGGCCTCATCTCCCGCTCGGGCGCCGGTAAGGCCGCGGGTGACAAGGCCGCGGGCGAGCCGCTCGCCGCGTGGGAGCGCGACCTGCTCGAGGGCGAGAAGAAGGCCGACGACGCCGAGGTCCAGACCTCCGCCGAGACGGAGAAGGTCGCCGACGCCGAGCAGGCCGAGGCTCCCGCCGAGGCTGAGGCCGTCGAGGCCCCCGCCGCCGAGGCCGAGGTTGCTGCCGAGGCGCCCGCCGCCGAGGCCCCCGCCGCCGCGGACGCCGAGCAGGCCTGACCCCTCACCCCTTCGGGTTTGTGAACGGCGGGGGCCCACAAAGCCCCCGCCGTTCGTCCCGTAGATCTTCAGACTTCGAGAGAGATTCCAGGAATCATGGCGAACTACACCGCCGCCGACGTCAAGAAGCTCCGTGAGCTCACCGGCGCCGGCATGATGGACTGCAAGAAGGCGCTTGACGAGGCCGACGGCAACGTCGACAAGGCCGTCGAGGCGCTGCGGATCAAGGGCCAGAAGGGCGTCGCCAAGCGCGAGGGCCGCTCCGCCGAGAACGGCGCCGTGGTCTCCATCATCGCTGACGACAACACCTCCGGTGTCCTGGTCGAGCTGAAGTGCGAGACGGACTTCGTCGCCAAGGGCGAGAAGTTCCAGGCCGTCGCCAACGAGATCGCCCAGCACGTCGTCAAGACGTCGCCGACCGACATCGCGGCGCTCCTCGGCTCCGAGATCGAGCCCGGCAAGACGGTTCAGGCGTTCGTCGACGAGGCCAACGCGAACCTGGGCGAGAAGATCGTCCTGGACCGCTTCGCCCAGTTCTCCGGCGCCTTCGTGGCCTCGTACATGCACCGCACCATGCCCGACCTGCCCCCGCAGATCGGTGTTCTGGTCGAGCTGGACAAGGCCGACGCCGACCTCGCCAAGGGCATCGCGCAGCACATCGCCGCCTTCGCGCCGAAGTACCTCTCCAAGGAGGACGTTCCGGCCGAGGTCGTCGAGACCGAGCGTCGCGTCGCCGAGGAGACCACCCGCGCCGAGGGCAAGCCCGAGGCCGCCCTCCCGAAGATCGTCGAGGGTCGCGTCAACGGCTTCTTCAAGGAGGCCACCCTCCTCGGTCAGCCGTACGCGCTCGACAACAAGAAGTCCGTCCAGAAGGTTCTGGACGAGGCCGGTGTCACCCTGAAGCGCTTCTCGCGCATCAAGGTCGGCATCTGAGTCCGTACCGCGATCGACGCGCGACCCCTATAGGGTCGACAGCAGTCGTCCGCGTGCGCCGGCACCCATGCGTGTGTGCCGGACGACAGCAGATCTGACGAGGAGGCCATTGCCGAGTATGGGATGCGAACAACACCCCACCGGCAATGGCCTTCTTCGTATGTGCACCATGAGGAGATCTCCATGACCACCACCCAGGCCGACAAGGGCGAGAAGAGCGACGACGGCAAAGGCGCGGGCCGCTTTCTGCTGAAGCTTTCCGGCGAGGCGTTCGCCGGTGGCGGCGGACTGGGCGTCGACCCCGACGTGGTGCACAAGATCGCCCGCGAGATCGCGGCCGTCGTGCGCGACGGTGCCCAGATCGCCGTCGTCATCGGCGGCGGCAACTTCTTCCGCGGGGCCGAACTCCAGCAGCGCGGCATGGACCGGGCGCGCTCCGACTACATGGGCATGCTCGGCACGGTCATGAACTGCCTCGCCCTCCAGGACTTCCTGGAGAAGGAAGGCATCGACAGCCGCGTCCAGACCGCCATCACCATGGGCCAGGTCGCGGAGCCGTACATCCCGCTGCGTGGCGTGCGGCACCTGGAGAAGGGCCGTGTGGTCATCTTCGGTGCCGGTATGGGCATGCCGTACTTCTCCACCGACACCACTGCCGCCCAGCGGGCCCTGGAGATCGACGCCGAGGCGCTCCTCATGGGCAAGAACGGCGTGGACGGTGTCTACGACTCCGACCCGAAGACCAACCCCGAGGCCGTCAAGTTCGACTCGCTCAGCTACGGCGAGGTCATCACCCGGGACCTCAAGGTCGCCGACATGACCGCCATCACGCTGTGCCGGGACAACAAGCTGCCGATCCTGGTCTTCGAACTCCTGGCGGAGGGCAATATCGCGCGGGCCGTCAAGGGTGAGAAGATCGGCACACTCGTGGGCGACCAGAGCGGCCGAGCCTGACGGGGAACGCTGCGGACCGGGTAGGACTCCCGGTCCGGGACGGACCCCGACCGGGGGATGGACAATGTCCTGCCGGTCCGGAACCGTGCAGGAATAAGACGCGACGCAGCCGGCCGCCGAACCCCGACGAGGAAACAGCTGCCGGGCCTACTCAAGACACGCAGGAGCAAGTGGTGATCGAAGAGACCCTCCTCGAGGCCGAGGAGAAGATGGAGAAGGCCGTCGTGGTCGCCAAGGAGGACTTCGCCGCGATCCGCACCGGCCGTGCGCACCCGGCGATGTTCAACAAGATCGTGGCCGACTACTACGGCGCGCTGACGCCGATCAACCAGCTGGCCTCGTTCTCCGTTCCGGAGCCGCGCATGGCCGTGGTGACCCCGTTCGACAAGAGCGCGCTGCGCAACATCGAGCAGGCGATCCGCGACTCCGACCTGGGCGTCAACCCCAGCAACGACGGCAACATCATCCGGGTGACGTTCCCCGAGCTGACGGAAGAGCGTCGCAAGGACTACATCAAGGTCGCGCGGACCAAGGGCGAGGACGCCAAGGTCTCGATCCGCGCCGTGCGCCGCAAGGCCAAGGACGCTCTCGACAAGCTCGTCAAGGACAAGGAGTCCGGCGAGGACGAGGTCCGCCGCGCGGAGAAGGAACTCGACGACACCACGGCGAAGTACGTCGCCCAGGTGGACGAGCTCCTGAAGCACAAGGAAGCGGAGCTGCTCGAGGTCTGATGAACGACTCTTCCTGGGGGGCGCCGCCACAAGCCGGGTACTGGGGGCCGTCCGAGCAGGGGCCTGTCCAGGGGGCAGCCCCGGCGGGTCCCACGTACGATGCGCATGACGCGCAGCACACTCGGCCCATGCCCACCGTGCCCGACGTACCCGCACATGGCGGAGACCAGGATGACGACAAGGGGGCCGCTCGGCCGAGCGGCCCCTCGGTCCGCAACGACACACCGCCGACGGCGCCCTACGGGGATCCGTCGCACAACCCGCAGATCCCGCAGGAGCCCATGCCCAGCGCCGCCCCCGAGCCCGCCCCCGCACCTCAGAAGAAGAGTGCGGGACGCGACTTGGGCGCGGCCATAGGAGTGGGCGTCGGGCTGGGTGCGGTGATCGTCGCGTCGTTGTTCGTCGTCAAGGCCGTCTTCGTCGGAGTGATAGCGGTCGCCGTGGTGGTGGGGCTCTGGGAGCTCACCTCACGGCTGGAGGAGCGCAAGGGCATCAAGGCGCCCCTCGTGCCGCTCGCGCTCGGCGGGGCCGCCATGGTCGTCTCCGGATACGTGCGCGGTGCCGAGGGCGCCTGGGTGGCCATGGCGCTCACCGCGCTGGCCGTCCTGGTCTGGCGGATGACGGAACCGCCCGAGGGCTACCTCAAGGACGTCACGGCGGGGGTCTTCGCGGCCTTCTACGTGCCGTTCCTGGCGACCTTCGTGGCCATGATGCTCACGGCCGACGACGGCCCGCGCCGCGTGCTGACCTTCCTGCTCCTGACGGTCGTCAGCGACACGGGCGCGTACGCCGTCGGCTGGCGCTTCGGCAAGCACAAGCTGGCGCCGCGGATCAGCCCCGGAAAGACCCGTGAGGGTCTGTTCGGAGCGGTCAGCTTCGCGATGGTGGCGGGTGCGCTGTGCATGCAGTTCCTGATCGACGACGGCGCCTGGTGGCAGGGGCTGATCCTCGGCCTCGCGGTCGCGGCCAGCGCCACGCTCGGTGACCTCGGCGAGTCCATGATCAAGCGGGACCTCGGCATCAAGGACATGGGCACCTTGCTGCCGGGCCACGGCGGCATCATGGACCGGCTGGACTCCCTGCTTCCGACGGCTCCGGTCGTCTGGCTGCTGCTCGTGCTCTTCGTCGGATCCGGCTGATCGTTTTTCCGCACACATCGACGACGTACACGCATACGACACCACCCCTTCGGGTCACCCGATCACCTCGCCGTGATCCCCGTGACCGGGAGGGGTGGTGTCGTATGCGTGGGGCCGGCCGTCCTGCCACTCCACCCAGCGCGGATCGTCCAGGAACTCCCACGCGTCCGGGAGGCCCGCGCGGCGCAGGAACTCGACCACGTCGGCGTCGCTGTGGGCGACACCGCCGCTCCGGCCGCGGATCGTCACGCGTCGGCCGCCGGTCCCGGCCGGGCGCCCCACGACGATGGGCGCGGTGGGCACGTCGTCGGCCTGTGTCTGTTCGTGGTGCTCGTGGTCCGGCCGTGCGTTTTCGTGGTTCACAGGACACCCAGATCCGTGTCGGGGCGGCAGTACGGGCATGCCGTGACGCCGTTTTCGGTGATCGCCCGGAGAGCCTGCTCACGTGCGAGTGGCTTCGTGTTCTTCCCGGCCATGCCGCAGTCGCCCGTGTGGACGGCGTCGGGGGTGGCCCTGGTGCCGCCTGTACGTCGCATCGCGAGCTTCCAGCCGCGGGGCGGCGGGGGTGACGTGCGGGCCGCGCGGGTGGCGGCGGTCTCTTGTCGCTCCAGCTCGGTGATGGTGTCGTCGGTGCGGCGCAGTTGCCAGAGCAGCCAGGCGCGGACGCTGCGCAGATGCTCCAGACGGGACACGTTTTCGTACACGCATTCGATTCTAGGCCTTGGTGAGACGCCGTGGCAGCACCCTGCCCGTGTTCCCCCGTGTCCCGACCCGAACCTCACGGCGGGTGATCCCCGTAGCGCCGAGGGAGGGAGACGCAGGTCACATTCGGTCGTGTCACATCGTGCGGAGCTGTTCCGTCGACCAGGTGTAGCCACGAACAACGACACAGGAGCGCACCATGGAAGCTCGGTTGAACCTCTTCGCCAGCCCCGTCGCGGCCAAGTTCACGAAGCACATCGTCGCCGCGGGCCGGTCGCTCGCGGACTCGACCCTGCCGACCGCGACGCAGGAACTGGTGAAGCTTCGCGCCAGCCAGATCAACGGCTGCGGTTTCTGCACCGACATGCACACCAAGGACGCCACCGCCGCGGGCGAGACCTCGGTGCGCCTCAACCTGGTCGCGGCCTGGCGCGAGGCGACGGTGTTCACCGATGCCGAGCGCGCCGCCCTTGAGCTGACGGAGCAGGGCACGCGTATCGCCGACGCGGCCGGCGGCGTCACGGACGAGTGCTGGGCGAACGCCGCCAAGTACTACGACGAGGAGCAGCTCGCCGCCCTGGTGTGCTGCATCTCCATCATCAACGCCTTCAACCGGGGCAACGTCATCGTCCAGCAGCCCGCCGGCGCCTACCGGCCCGGCCAGTTCGCGTAACGGGTGTTCCTTGACCGGGCCTGCCGGGTCCGGTCAGGGCGCGCCGGAGTCGGCCAAAGCCCACTGGCTCCGACCAAGGTCCGCCAAGCCTCCCGCCTGCGGATTTGTCTGGGCGGGAGGCTTGATCGTGGATCTGACGGAGCAGTTGTCGAAGTAGCGAACCTGCCTGCGTGTCCGCCCGGACACCAGCTCTGAACCACCTCACGCTCGTAGCTCTCGCACTGCTCGCGGGAGCCTTCCGAGTGGGTCCCGACGAGGACGAGCCCGGTTCGGCCCGGTCTGCGTCCGTCAGTGGTCAGTGAGATCCACGATCACATCGCAGTGCGGATCGTCGGAAGGGCGATGCAGATGCTCGTTCGCCAGGAACGCGGGGGAAACCATGGCGCCGAGCAGGCCGGGCCCCGTACGGCTGATCAGCACGTCCACACCGTACGTGCGGTCCCGCTCTGGTGAACGGAAATAAAGGCGCACGCGGTCGTCGCCCGTGATGACCGCGCCGATGAACAGCGGTTTCCACGAGACCTCGGCCATCCCTGGGCCGTCCGAGGTCGACCACCGCTGATGGACGGCACCCGCGGGTGACCGCCCCCACCCCCACTCCGGCCTGGGCCGGCGGAGTTGATCTGCGACACTGGTACAGCCATGCCTAAGCCCGGAGAACTTACTTTTGTCGCGCCGCGCGGAGCCAAGAAGCCGCCGCGGCACCTTGCCGATCTCACTCCCGCCGAGCGCAAAGAGGCGGTTGCCGCGATCGGTGAGAAGCCGTTTCGTGCCAAGCAGCTCTCGCAGCACTACTTCGCCCGGTTCGCGCACGACCCCGCGGAGTGGACCGACATCCCGGCCGCCTCGCGCGGCAAGCTCCAGGAGGCGCTGCTTCCCGAGCTGATGACGGTCGTACGGCACCTGTCGACCGACCAGGACACCACCCGCAAGACCCTGTGGCGGCTCTTCGACGGCACGCTCGTCGAGTCCGTGCTGATGCGCTACCCGGACCGGGTGACCATGTGCATCAGCTCGCAGGCGGGCTGCGGGATGAACTGTCCGTTCTGCGCCACCGGACAGGCCGGCCTCGACCGGAACCTGTCGACCGGCGAGATCGTGCACCAGATCGTCGACGGTATGCGGTCGCTCCGCGACGGCGAGATCCCCGGGGGTCCGGCGCGGCTGAGCAACATCGTCTTCATGGGGATGGGCGAGCCGCTCGCCAACTACAAGCGGGTGGTCGGGGCGATCCGGGCCCTCACCGACCCCGAGCCGGACGGGCTCGGGCTCTCGCAGCGCGGCATCACCGTGTCGACGGTCGGGCTGGTCCCCGCCATCAACCGGTTCTCCGACGAGGGCTTCAAGTGCCGGCTCGCGATCTCCCTGCACGCCCCCGACGACGAGCTGCGCGACACCCTCGTCCCCGTGAACACGCGGTGGAAGGTGCGCGAGGTGCTGGACGCCGGATGGGAGTACGCGGCCAAGTCCGGTCGGCGCCTGTCGATCGAGTACGCCCTGATCCGGGACATCAACGACCAGGCGTGGCGTGGTGACCGGCTCGGGCGGATGCTCAAGGGCAAGCCCGTACACGTCAACCTCATCCCGTTGAACCCGACCCCGGGTTCGAAGTGGACCGCCTCGCGGCCCGAGGACGAGAAGGCGTTCGTCGAGGCCATCGCGGCCCATGGCGTGCCGGTGACCGTCCGGGACACCCGTGGCCAGGAGATCGACGGAGCGTGCGGTCAGCTCGCCGCGACCGAGCGGTAGTCTGAGCCGAGTCAGTACATCTTCATATTCCGACATCTTCATATTCCGACAGGGGAGCGCCACAGCGCTGAGAGTGCGGGACAGACCGCAGACCCTCTGAACCTTGCCCAGGTCATTCTGGGTAGGAAGTTCGGTCATTACTCAAGCTGTTGCGCCCTGCCCGGGAACCGTCAGAGTTCCCGGGCGGGGCCGCGTCTCTTCCTGGTCGCCCAGGAGGAATCCAGTGATCACCACCAGCAGCAGGCGGTTCGCAGTGTTGGCCGTCGGGCTCGGCCTCGTCGCGTTGCCCGCGCTGTCCGCGTGCGGCTCGTCCGACGCCGCCGGCTCGGGCGATCCGAAGACGATCACGCTCGTCAGCCACAACTCGTGGCTCGTGTCGAAGAGCGTGCTCAAGGACTTCGAGAAGCAGTCCGGCTACAAGGTCCGCGTTCTCATGGACGGCGACGCCGGGCAGGCCGTCAACAAGGCCATCCTGACCAAGGACAACCCGCAGGGCGACGTCTTCTTCGGCGTCGACAACACCCTGCTCTCCCGCGCGCTCGACAACGGGCTGTTCCAGCCGTACACGGCCAAGGGCGTGGACCTGGTCCTGCCCGAGTACCGGACCGACCAGGACAAGCACCGGGTCACGCCCATCGACACGGGTGACATCTGCGTCAACTACGACAAGGCCTACTTCAGCGAGCACAAGCTGGCGCCGCCGCAGTCCTTCGACGACCTGATCAAGCCCGCGTACAAGAACCTCCTCGTCACCGAGAACGCCGCCACGTCCTCGCCCGGCCTCGGCTTCCTGCTCGGGTCGGCCGCCCACTACGGCGACGACAACTGGCAGGGCTACTGGAAGAAGCTCAAGGCCAACGGGGTGAAGGTCGTGGACGGCTGGGAGCAGGCGTACAACGACGAGTTCTCCGGGTCCGCCGGCGGCAAGAAGGCCAAGGCCGACCGGCCGCTCGTCGTCTCGTACGCCTCCTCGCCGCCCGCCGAGGTCATCTACGCCAAGCCGAAGCCCACCACCGCCCCGACCGGGGTCGCGGCCGGCACCTGCTTCCGGCAGGTCGAGTACGCGGGTCTGCTCAGCCACGCCAAGAACGCCAAGGGCGGCAAGGCGTTCCTGGACTTCCTGCTCACCAAGGAGTTCCAGGACGACATGCCGCTCAACATGTTCGTCTACCCGGTCCGTGAGGGCGCGCAGGTGCCCGCGGAGTTCGCGCGGTTCGGTCCGCAGGCCAAGGATCCCGAGACCCTGGCGCCCGCGAAGATCGCCGCCGACCGCGACCAGTGGGTCAAGTCGTGGACCTCACTCGTACTGAAGTAGCCGAGGGAGCAGGCGGGGCCGACGAGGCCGGCGGACCCGGCGGGGCTTCGCGAAGGGCGCGCGGGCAGAGCGCGGTGCGGTTCGGGCTGATGGTCCTGCCCGTCGCGTTCTTCGCGGTCTTCTTCGCCTACCCCGTCGCCGCGATCGTCTCGCGCGGCCTCCACGGGGACGGCGGCTGGCAACTGGGCCGGATCTGGGACGTGGCGACCCGGCCGGACATCCGGCACGTGCTGTGGTTCACCACCTGGCAGGCGCTCGCCTCGACGGCGCTCACGCTGCTGATCGCGCTCCCCGGCGCGTATGTCTTCGCGCGCTTCGATTTCAGGGGCAAGCAGATCCTCCGGGCCGTGGTGACGGTGCCCTTCGTGCTGCCGACCGTGGTCGTCGGTACGGCGTTCCTCGCGCTGCTCGGCCGGGGCGGGCTGCTCGACGAGCTCTGGGGCGTACGGCTGGACACCACGGTGTGGGCGATCCTGCTCGCCCATGTCTTCTTCAACTACGCGGTCGTCGTACGGACCGTCGGCGGGCTCTGGTCGCAACTCGACCCGCGCCAGGAGGAGGCCGCGCGCATGCTCGGCGCCTCGCGTTTCGCGGCGTGGCGCAGGGTGACGCTGCCGGCCCTCGGGCCGGCCGTGGCCGCCGCCGCCCTCATGGTCTTCCTCTTCACCTTCACCTCGTTCGGTGTGGTGCAGATCCTCGGCGGTCCCACCTTCTCGACCCTCGAAGTCGAGATCTACCGGCAGACCTCCGAGATCTTCGACCTCGCGACGGCGGCCGTGCTCACGATCGTCCAGTTCGTGGCGGTGGGCGCGATCCTCGCCGTGCACGCGGCGACCGTACGCCGACGGGAGACCGCCCTGCGTCTGGTGGCCCCGGAGACGACCGCGCGCCGGCCGCGCGGTGCCGGGCAGTGGGCGCTCCTCGCGGGCGTGCTGGTGAGCATCGCGGTCCTCCTCGTGCTGCCGCTCGCCGTCCTCGTCCAGCGGTCCCTCGGCGCACCGGGATTCGGGTACTACCGGGCGCTCGCCGACGACGACGGCGGTGTCTTCCTCGTCGCCCCGATCGAGGCGGTCGGCAACTCGCTGGAGTACGCGCTCGCCGCCACCGCCATCGCCGTGCTCATCGGCGGTCTGGCCGCCGCGGCCCTCACCCGGCGCGCCGGTCGTCTCATGCGGGGCTTCGACGCGCTGCTGATGCTGCCGCTCGGCGTCTCCGCGGTGACCGTGGGTTTCGGGTTCCTGATCGCGCTGGACGAGCCGCCGCTGGATCTGCGTGCCAGCTGGATCCTGGTGCCGCTGGCGCAGGCGCTGGTGGGTGTCCCCTTCGTCGTACGGACGATGCTGCCCGTGCTGCGGGCGGTGGACGGGCGGCTGCGGGAGGCCGCGGCCGTGCTGGGGGCATCGCCCTGGCGGGTGTGGCGCGAGGTCGATCTGCCGATGGTGCGGCGGGCGCTGCTGGTCGCGGCCGGGTTCGCCTTCGCCGTCTCCCTCGGGGAGTTCGGGGCGACCGTCTTCATCGCACGGCCCGACAACCCGACACTGCCGGTCGCCGTGGCCCAGCTGCTCGGGCGCGCGGGCGATCTCAACTACGGCCAGGCGATGGCCCTTTCGACCATCCTGATGGTGGTCTGCGCGGTGGCGCTGCTGCTGTTGGAGCGGGTACGGACCGACCGGACCGGGGAGTTCTAGATGCTGCTGAGCCTGCAGGGCGCGACCGTACGCTTCGGCGGGCGGCCCGTGCTCGACGCCGTCGACCTCGATGTCGCCGAGCACGAGATCGTGTGCGTGCTCGGGCCGAGCGGCAGCGGCAAGTCCACGCTGCTGCGGACGGTGGCCGGACTGCAGCCGCTGGACGCGGGCCGTGTGGTGCTGGACGGACGGGACCAGGCGGCCGTTCCAGCGCACAAGCGGGGCGTCGGCCTGATGTTCCAGGACCATCAGCTCTTCCCGCAGCGGGACGTGGGCGCCAATGTGGCCTTCGGGCTGCGCATGCGCGGCACGTCGAAGAGCGGTCGGGCGGCCCGGGTGGGGGAGTTGCTGGATCTCGTCGGTCTGCCCGGAGCCCGGGACCGCGCCGTCGCGTCCCTCTCCGGCGGCGAGCAGCAGCGGGTGGCACTGGCCCGTGCCCTCGCGCCGCGCCCCCGTCTGCTGATGCTCGACGAACCGCTCGGCCAGCTGGACCGCTCGCTGCGCGAACGGCTGGTCGTCGAACTCCGCGGCCTCTTCGGCGAGTTGGGTACGACGGTGCTCGCCGTCACCCACGACCAGGGCGAGGCCTTCGCCCTCGCGGACCGGGTCGTGGTGATGCGCGACGGGCGGATCGCCCAGTCCGGTACGCCACTTGAGGTCTGGCAGCATCCCGCGGACGCGTTCGTGGCCCGTTTCCTCGGCTTCGACAACGTGGTCGAGGCGACGGTGAGCGCGACCGCCGCCGACACCCCGTGGGGCAAGGTCCCGGTGCCCGAGGGCGCCCCCCAGGGGCCCGGCACGCTCCTCGTACGGCCCGCGGGGGTACGTCTCGTGGCCGCGGCGGACGGGCTGCGCTGCACGGTCGCCGCACGCACCTTCCGGGGCACGCACGTCGCCGTACAGCTTCAGCCGGAGGGCGCGCCGCGGCTGGAGGCGGCGTGCGCGCTGCGAGACGCGCCGGAGCCCGGGGATGTGGTCGGGGTGGAGTTCGACGCGGCCGAGATCGTCGTCCTCGGGGCGTAGGCGCCGCCAGGAGTCCCGAGAATCACGCCACTTGACCGAAGGCCCGGACAGCCGTGTGGCCCGCCCCCTCGACGGGGGCGGGCCACACGGTCGTACAGGATGCGGGTCGGCGTCAGCCGGCCTTCGAGGCGCCGCGGCGACGCATGCCGAAGAAGACCGCTCCGCCACCGACGATGACGAACGCCGCGGCGATGCCGGCGATCATCGGGGTGTTGGAGTTCGCGCCGGTCTCGGCGAGGTTGGACTCACCGGCGGCCGCGGACGGCTGGTTGTCGCCCGGGGTGGCCGGAGCGGCACTGCTCTCGGAGTCCGACGGGCTCGCCGAGTCCGAGGGAGTGTCCGAGGCGGAGGGGGTGTCCGACGGCTTCGGGCTCTCCGACGGGGACGGCGACTCCGACTTCGTGGCGCAGGCCTCGGCCTGCGCCACCAGGTTCGGCGAGATGTCCTTGTCCACGATGTTCGGGACGCTGACGTGAACGCGGTACTCGGCCTTGGGGGCCCAGTCCTCCGCGAACGAGACGGTGGCACCGTTCTTGCTGCCGGTGACCTTCTGGGCAGTACCGACCTGGTGCGCGTCGGCGCCGTTCGACTCGAGGAAGACCGTGACGGTGGCTTCCTTGGCGGAGGCATCGATGTCGGTCACGGTGATGATGCCCTTCCCGTTGCCGTCACAGGTGGCGGCCGCCGAGAAGTCACCGATGTTGCAAGCGAGTGCGTTGCCGGCGACGCCGAGCGCGAGCGCGGCAGAGGCGGAGGCAACGCCGAGGATTCGCACGGAACGTGCGGTGCGTCGAGATATGGACACGATTGCCCTTCACAGGTTGCGCAACTGCGGGGGGTGTTGGGAGATTTGCTGCGAATCATTCCAGCAACAGCTCCCCCAGGAGTTTCACAGGTTTATAAGCGCAGCCTAAGGGCTGTCAATGCATATGCCCTGCCCGGTCGTTGGCTTTGCCTAGTTGTTAACCTCCGAAGTGTTTGAGTGCCTCCGGAGCGTCATCGATCCGGTCGACGAGCGCGATTCGCGACTCCATCGCCCGTTCGCAGGCCAGCGACTTGAGAAGCGCCCAGGCGGGGTATTTCTCGGTCCAGTGCGCACGGTCCACCAGGACCATGGGGGTGGGCTCGCCCCTCGACTCGTAGTAGTTGGGGGTCGCGTTGTCGAAGATCTCCTGTACGGTCCCGGCGGCGCCCGGCAGGAAGACGACACCCGCGTTCGAGCGGGCCAGCAACCCGTCCTCGCGGGTCGCGTTGGCAAAGTACTTGGCCGTGTGCGCGGCGAAGGCGTTCGGCGGCTCGTGGCCGTAGAACCAGGTGGGGATGCCGACCGAGGGGCCGCCCGACGGCCATTGCTTCCGAACCTCGAACGCCGCGCGCGCCCACTCGGTGACGGAGGGGGTGAACGACGGGACGGCGGCCAGGACGCCCAGTGCCTCGTCGAGCATGCCGTCGTCGAACGGAGCCGCGTACGCGCCGAGGTTCGCCGCCTCCATGGCGCCGGGGCCACCGCCGGTGGCGACCATGAGACCGGAACGCGCGAGCGTGCGGCCGAGCCGTGCGGCACCCGCGTAGGCCTGTGTGCCGCGTGCCATCGCGTGGCCGCCCATCACGCCGACCACCCGGACGCCGACGAGGAGTTCGTCGAGCGCGTCCGAGACGGAGTCGTCGTGGACCGAGCGCACCATCGACGCGAATATGTCGCCGTCGGCCTTGGTCTGCTGGAACCAGGCGTACGCGCGGGCGTCGGGCGTCGACTCGTACCCCGCGTCGAGCGAGGCGAAGAGCTCGTCGGGGGAGTAGAGATGACCCCGGTAGGGGTCGAGGGGGAGGCCCGGTACGGGCGGGAAGACGAGGGCACCCGAGGCCCGGACCCGCTCGGCCGCCGTCGGCTCCATCGGGCAGCCGAGAAAGACGGCGCCCGTGGTGTCCACGGAGAGCAGATCCCGCGTACGGCCTGTCAGATCGACGGCCTGGACACGGAACCGGGCGAGCGAGCCGCCTCTGGAAACGACTTCGTCGAACTCGGCGAGGGATTCGATCTCACGGTCATGGGCTGCGTGAAGGGGTGTCGGCTGCACGCGGCCATGCTAGGGGCCGCCCTTCGGAGCACCCCCGGTTCCGAGGCATCCGGCACCGCGACACGCGCCCCGTGCACGGGGCGTCCGCAGGGGCCCGCACTCCGGGTCCGGGGCGCCCGCAGGGTGACCTGCACCCGCGGTCGGGGGCGTGGGCACGCGCTCTGCGCCTGGTTCCGCGGCGTCGGGCACGGTGACTCGCGTCCGGGTCCGCAGTGCCCTGCGCCCGGGGCCGTCGTCCAGCACCGTGACCCGTGCCCGGGTCCGGGGCGTTCACGCGGGGACTATTGCCGGGTGCCGGGTGCCGGGTGCCGGGTGCCGGGTGCCGGGGGGCCGGGGTGCCGGGGTGTCCGCAGGGTGACCCGTGCGTCCGGTCCACGGCATCCGCACGGGGTCCCGTGCCCGGCACCGGCGACCCGGGTCAGGGACCGTCGTCCCGTATGGGGCGACTCGCGCCTGTGTCGCCCCATACCGGTGTCCTGCGCCCGGGTTCCGGGCGACTCGTGCCTGGTCTGTGTCGCTCGATTCCGGTGTCGTGGGCCCGGGTTCGCGGCGCCGGGGGCGGGGGCTTGCCTGTTGTCGTGTCATCCGGGGGTGTCCGGTGTGCGGGTGATGCTCCGCCAGGTGACGCGGCGGGCGCCGAGACCATGGCCGGGGCCTCTCGGAAGACGCCGCGGGGCCGGCGCGCGGACCCCTGTACCGCGCGCCGGCCCCGGAACGTCGACCGGGTCGGTGGGGCTCAGCCCTGGACCGCCGCCGGGTCCATCCACATGACCTCCCAGGTGTGGCCGTCCGGGTCGTCGAAGGCGCGGCCGTACATGAAGCCCTGGTCCTGCGTTTCGCCGGTCCCCGAGCCGCCCGCCGCGATGGCGGCGTCGACCAGCTCGTCGACCTTCTCGCGGCTCTCGGCGCTCAGACACAGCAGCACCTCGCTGGTCTTCGTCGCGTCCGCGATCTGCTTCTTGGTGAAGTCCGCGTAGCGCTGCTTGCTGAGCATCATCGCGATGATCGTGTCGCTGATCACCACACAGGCGCAGTCGTCGGTGGAGAACTGCGGGTTGATCGTGTAGCCGAGCTCCGTGAAGAACTTCTTCGAGGTGTCCACGTCGGACACCGGCAGGTTCACGAAGATCATCTGCTGGTACATGCGAGGGTCTCCCGTCAGTGTTGTGCCGTTCGCAGGGATAGACCGGAGGCCCGTCCGGAAATCATCGCCCGGCGCGGACTTTTTCCCCGGGGATCGGGCGGAGCGTTCCGCGGGCGGATCAGCTGATCAGAGGAAGCGCGGCCAGCTCGGCGACCGCCCAGGTCAGCGGGGCGAAGGCGACGAACAGCACCCCGGCGCGCAGGGCCGCGGCGCCGCGCAGCAACGCGCTGGGCGCCCCCAGTCGCAGCAGGGCCGCCGTGGTGTCCGCGCGGACCTGCTTCGCCTCGACGGCGGCGGTCGCCAGTGTCAGCAGCGTGCAACCGGCGACCAGCAGGGCTCCGAGGGTGGTCAGCGGGCCGAAGGCGGGCCGGGCTCCGGTGTACAGCGTCGTCATGTCGAACCCGCCCGACGCCACCGCGCACACCACACCCAGCGGCTGCCCGATGCGCCGCGCCTCCGCCTGGAGCACCCGCCCGGCCAGTAGTCGCAGCGCGCCCGGACGTACGGCCTGGAGCAGCCGCCCGCACAGATAGGTGATCGCGGGCCCGGCGAGCGCCAGACCGACCGCCGTCAGCACCCAGCCGAGCAGCACCCCGGCCGGACCGCCGACGAATCCGCCGGGCAGCGCGAGCGCGGGTGCGGGCCCCGAACGGCTCGCGTACGTCTCCACGGCCAGCCCCGCCGCCAGCGTGGCCGCGCCCCAGGGCAGGCCGTTGGGGGAGGCCTCAGGGGGCGGCAGCCGACGGGAGTCGGCCTCGGCGGCCCGATGCCGGTCCGGGCGCGCCTCGGGCGCCTTCGCACCCTCAGACGACCCGTCCACACTCTCGTACGACCTGTCCACACCCTCGTACGACCGGTCCGCGGCTTCGTACGAGGCGGGCGTCCCTTGGGGCCTGCGGGCGATGGCGCCCGAACGGTCGTGGGTGCCCACCCGTTGGGCGGTCTCCCCACCGGCGTACGCCTCGGCGGTCCAGTGGAAGTCGGGGCCGTCGGAGCCGTCCGTTCCCGGGGCTCGCGGGTCGGGCTGCGGCAGGGCGCCGCCGTCGGTGTCCGCCGACCCGTCCCGGAATCCGTCGCCCGTACCGGTCACGGTGAACCCGTCACCCGTGACAGTCACGGTGGAGGCGGCCGTGCCGGTCGTGGTGGAGGCCGCGGGCGTGCCGCCACCGCTGCCCGTGGGCCGTCCGCCGCTCCGGGTCCCGCGCTGCGGAGCGCTCGCGATCGCGTTCTGCCGTGCCGAGATCCAGGTACGGCCGTACGACCACACGGTGCGCTGCGGACCGCCGCGCCGTGGACGCAGGACCACGGCGGCCGCGCCGGAGGCCGCGATCGGCACCAGGGCGAGCAGCGTCAGGGCCGCGGGCAGGGGCAGGGACTGGCCGGAGGCGAGGAAGTCCGTCGCCGCGCCGCCGAACGGGATGCCGGTCAGGTCGCCGCGCAGGTGGAGGAAGAGGAGCAGGGCGAGCAGCGAGCCGAAAAGCGTGGACAGGGCCGTGGTGACGGCGGAGATGGCCATCAGCCGGCCAGGACCGAGGCCGATGGCGGACAGCCCGGGGCGGGGGCGGGTGGCGGGGTCGGTGCGGGCCACCGCGACGGCGAAGTAGACCGTGGCGGCGAGGGGCGCGACGCACCAGGCCAGGCGCAGCGCGCCGGCGGCCGAGGCGTCCGGATGGCTCATCGCGTAACCCAGCGTGCACAGCAGCAGGAACCCGGTGCCCGCGGAGGCGGCGGCGACCAGGAGCCGACGGAGCTGGACGAGGGGGTGGCCGCCGCGGGCTAGACGGAGAGCGAGCACGCGGCCCGGCCTTCCGTCTCGGCGACCGGGGGCAGGTGGACGGTGTTCACACGCCGTCCGTCGAGCAGCGACACCGTGCGGTCGGCGAGCGCCGCGGTGTCGGCGTCGTGGGTGGCGAGGACGACGGTGATGCCGTGCGAGCGGGCCGCCGTGGTGAGGGTGCGCAGCACCTGGGCGCGGTCGGCGCGGTGCAGCGGGGCCGTCGGCTCGTCGGCGAACAGCACGGTGGGGGTGGGGGCGAGCGCGCGGGCGATGGCGACGCGCTGCCGTTCGGCCTGGAGCAGGGCGTGCGGGCGTTTGCGGGCGCAGCCGCCGATGTCCAGGCGCTCCAGCCACTCCAGGGCGGCGGTCTTGGCGGCCCGGCGGGCCCAGCCGCGCAGCATCAGCGGGAGGGCGGTGTTCTCCCAGGCGTTCAGCTCGGGGATCAGCATCGGGAACGGGTCGATCCATCCGAAGCGGTCCCGGCGCAGCCGCTCGCGGGTGAGCGGACCCATGGTGTGCACGGGCGAGCTGTTGAACCAGACCTCACCCTGCTGCGGCAGCAACTGGCCGGACAGGCACTGGAGGAGAGTCGTCTTGCCGCTGCCGCGCGGGCCGCCGACGGCGAGGATCTCGCACTCACGGACGCCGAGCGAGACACCGCTGAGCGCGGGCGAGCCGTTGTGCTTGACGTGCAGGGCGCGTGCCCAGAGCACGTCGTTGTCCGGCGGGGCCACCATCGCGTACACCTCGTTCAGATCAGATTTGCCGTGCGAAGTCCCCGTACGAGGGAACGAAGGCAGGACCCATCAGACACGCGCACAGTCGCGGGTAGCGGGTGTTGCGGACAGTGCGTCGCGAGAACCAAGCACGCGCTACCTCCTAGGCGTTTCTGCCGTCCGGGCTGGTCTCAACCCGGCTGGTGCTGATCGCGTGAGGCTCGATCGTTCGCTGCGCGACCGAGCGGCGTGAGCCAGCAATCCCCCTCGTCCACGAGGGGGAGGAGTCAAAGGGCACGCTAGGGAGTCGGGGCCGCCAGGCCGGACAGCACGCGGCCCCGGGGCGCCCATTCTCACTCGAACGGGCGGCACCGGGGCCGTTGTTGATCACTGAGGGCAAGATCAGAGCTTGGTCCACGCCTCCGTCAGGACCTGACGGACGATCCCCTCGATCTCGTCGAAGGTCGACTGGTCGGAGATCAGCGGCGGCGACAGCTGGATGACCGGGTCACCGCGGTCGTCGGCGCGGCAGTACAGGCCGTACTCGAAGAGCTTCTTGGAGACGAAGCCGTAGAGCACGCGCTCCGACTCCTCGTCCGTGAAGGTCTCCTTGGTGGCCTTGTCCTTCACCAGCTCGATGCCGTAGAAGAAGCCGTTGCCGCGGACGTCGCCGACGATCGGCAGGTCGTGCAGCTTCTGCAGGGTCTGCAGGAAGTTGGCCTCGTTGTCCAGCACGTGCTGGTTCAGGCCCTCACGCTCGAAGATGTCGAGGTTCGTGAGCGCCACGGCCGCGGAGACCGGGTGGCCGCCGAAGGTGTAGCCGTGCAGGAAGGTGTTGTCGCCCTTGTAGAACGGCTCGGCGATCCGGTCGGAGACGATGCACGCGCCGATCGGGGAGTAGCCCGAGGTCATGCCCTTGGCGCAGGTGATCATGTCCGGTACGTAGCCGAACTTGTCGCAGCCGAACATCGTGCCGAGGCGGCCGAAGGCGCAGATGACCTCGTCCGAGACGAGCAGGACGTCGTACTTGTCGCAGATCTCGCGCACGCGCTGGAAGTAGCCGGGCGGCGGCGGGAAGCAGCCACCGGCGTTCTGCACCGGCTCCAGGAAGACCGCGGCGACGGTCTCCGGGCCCTCGAAGAGGATCTCCTGCTCGATCTGGTCGGCGGCCCAGCGGCCGTAGGCCTCGGGGTCGTCGCCGAAGAGCGGGGCGCGGTAGATGTTGGTGTTGGGGACCTTGTGGGCACCCGGGACCAGCGGCTCGAAGGGGGCCTTCAGGGCCGGCAGGCCGGTGATGGACAGGGCGCCCTGCGGGGTGCCGTGGTAGGCGACCGCACGCGAGATGACCTTGTACTTGGTCGGCTTGCCCTGCAGCTTGAAGTACTGCTTGGCGAGCTTCCACGCGGTCTCGACGGCCTCGCCGCCACCCGTCGTGAAGAACACCTTGTTCAGGTCGCCCGGCGCGTGGTGCGCGAGGCGCTCGGCCAGCTCGATGGCCTTGGGGTGGGCGTAGGACCACACCGGGAAGAAGGCCAGCTCCTGGGCCTGCTTGAAAGCCGTCTCGGCCAGCTCGGTACGGCCGTGACCGGCCTGGACCACGAACAGGCCCGCGAGACCGTCGAGGTAGCGCTTGCCCTTGTCGTCGTAGATGTAGGTGCCTTCACCACGGACGATCGTGGGAACGGGCGCGTTCTCGTACGAGGACATGCGGGTGAAGTGCATCCACAAGTGGTCGTACGCGGTCTTGCTGAGGTCCTTGGTGCTCACGGTTATCGGGTTCCCCACATGTAGGTCTGCTTCTTGAGCTTCAGATAGACGAAGCTCTCGGTGGAGCGCACCGCGGGCAGGGCCCGGATGCGTTTGTTGATGACGTCCAGCAGGTGGTCGTCGTCCTCGCAGACGATCTCGGCGAGGATGTCGAACGAGCCCGCGGTCATCACCACGTACTCGACTTCCGACATGGCAGTCAGTGCTTCGGCCACCGGGTCGAGGTCGCCCTCGACCGTGATGCCGACCATCGCCTGCCTGCGGAATCCCACGGTGAGCGGGTCCGTGACGGCGACGATCTGCATGACGCCCTGGTCGAGCAGCTTCTGGACCCGCTGGCGTACGGCGGCCTCGGAGAGGCCCACGGCCTTGCCGATCGCGGCGTACGGGCGGCGTCCGTCCTGCTGGAGCTGCTCGATGATGGCGAGGGAGACGGTGTCCACCTGGGGACTGCCGTTCCTGGACTCGCGGGAGTCCCTGAGTTCCGCGCTGCGACTGGCCACGACCCCACTGTGCACGACGTCTCGATAGTTCCGCAAGGTTCGGGCGATGAAATTCGTTGTTTACGGGTACGTGTCTTGCGGATTTCGCAGTTCTGGGCCGTTCGGGGGTGTTGAAAACGTGGAGCCACGGATTAGGGTGGGGGCCATGCATCTCAGGTAGTGGACACCTGAGTCGTTGGACATCCGACAGGAGGGCCGGGCAGTGAGCACCGAGCTGCGTCGTCTGCGCAATTACATCGACGGAGAGTTCCGCGATGCCGCCGAAGGACGGACCACGGAGGTGGTCAACCCCGCGACCGGCGAGGCGTACGCGACCGCGCCGCTCTCCGGCCAGGCGGACGTCGACGCCGCGATGGCGGCCGCCGCCGCGGCTTTCCCGGAGTGGCGGGACAAGACCCCCTCAGAGCGCCAGAAGGCCCTCCTGAAGATCGCGGACGCGTTCGAGGAGCGGGCCGAGGAGCTGATCGCGGCCGAGGTGGAGAACACCGGCAAGCCGATCGGTCTGACCCGGTCCGAGGAAATCCCGCCGATGGTCGACCAGATCCGCTTCTTCGCGGGTGCCGCCCGCATGCTCGAAGGCCGCTCGGCCGGCGAGTACATGGAGGGCATGACCTCGATCGTCCGCCGCGAGCCGGTCGGCGTCTGTGCCCAGGTCGCGCCGTGGAACTACCCGATGATGATGGCGGTGTGGAAGTTCGCGCCGGCCCTCGCGGCGGGCAACACGGTCGTCCTGAAGCCCTCGGACACCACCCCGGCCTCCACCGTCCTGATCGCCGACATCCTCGGCGGCATCCTGCCCAAGGGTGTCTTCAACGTCATCTGCGGCGACCGCGACACCGGCCGCGCGATGGTCGAGCACCCGACCCCGGCGATGGCGTCCATCACCGGCTCCGTCCGCGCGGGCATCTCGGTCGCCGAGTCGGCGGCCAAGGACGTCAAGCGCGTCCACCTGGAGCTCGGAGGCAAGGCCCCGGTCGTCGTCTTCGAGGACACCGACATCGCCAAGGCCGTCGAGGACATCTCGGTCGCGGGCTTCTTCAACGCCGGCCAGGACTGCACGGCCGCCACCCGCGTCCTCGTCCAGGAGTCCATCCACGACGAGTTCGTCACCGCGCTCGCCAAGGCCGCCGCCGAGACGAAGACCGGTCAGCCGGACGACGAGGACGTGCTCTACGGCCCGCTGAACAACCCGAACCAGCTCAAGCAGGTCGCCGGGTTCATCGAGCGGCTGCCCGCGCACGCCAAGGTCGAGGCGGGCGGCAAGCAGGTCGGCGACAAGGGCTACTTCTACGCCGCGACCGTCGTCTCCGGCCTCAAGCAGGACGACGAGATCATCCAGAACGAGGTCTTCGGCCCGGTCATCACCGTCCAGTCCTTCACGGACGAGGCCCAGGCCATCGAGTGGGCCAACGGCGTCGACTACGCGCTGGCCTCCTCGGTGTGGACCAAGGACCACGGCCGCGCGATGCGCCTGTCCAAGTCCCTCGACTTCGGCTGCGTGTGGATCAACACCCACATCCCGCTGGTCGCCGAGATGCCGCACGGCGGCTTCAAGAGGTCCGGTTACGGCAAGGACCTGTCGGGCTACGGCTTCGAGGACTACACGCGCATCAAGCACGTGATGACGTCGCTCGACGCGTAGTAAGTACGGTGTGAACCACGTGGCCCCGGACGAGAGTTGATCCCGTCCGGGGCCACGCTGTTTCCCCCTCCGCGCAGGCTCAGGCGCTCTCGGTCACGCAGGAGAGCGAGGGCAGATCGCGTACGCCGGGCCGTCCCTTCTCCGTGTGGAGGCGGGGCGGCAACTTGCGGGATCCACCGACGGATCCGCCGCCGGGTTCACCAGCGGATCCGCCACCGGGTTCGCCAGTGGATCCACCGACGGATCCGCCCACGGACCCACCGACGGATCCGCCACCGGATCGGGTACCGGGACCGCTGCCGGGCTTGCCCGGCACGGGCAGCGGAGGCAGGCCGGTTCCCGTCGAGAAGCTGATGCCGGCCTTCTTCAGGACCGGCGCGCACGCCTTCACGTCGGCCCGGTAGCTCTTCGACGTCGGGTCGAACCGCTTGCCCGCCTTCATCCGCACGCTCATCAGCACGCGGCCCTGCTTGTCCTTCGAGGCGTGGAAGACCGGGAAGACCTTCTGGCCGTGGTCACGCATGCAGGTCGCGAACAGGCCGTTGGCCGTGTTCACGTCGCCGGGCGCCTGCGCGGTCGGCCGGTACGCGATGGCGGGCATCGCTCCCTTGGGCGGCAGGGCTCCCTTGGGCGGTTCGCCGGTCCCGGCGTGCAGCGTGAGCCGGGCCGACGCGGAGGTCACCGCTGTCGCGGCGGCCACGGTGGACCTGTCGGACGCCGAAGCCGCCGAGGCGCTGACGGTCCCGAGGGCGGCGGCCGAGATCAGGGCGCAGGCCAGGGCGAGTCGTTGTGGCCGAGTGGCCAGTGCACGCATGGGGTCCTCCATGGGGTGGGCGGCGGTGCCGCCGGTTCGGATGCTGTGCTCCAGAGAAGCCCGGGGGCGGTTACGGCACGGGAACGGTCGTCCTTATCGCGACGCGACATGCGGCGGAGGGCCGTGGGCGGAGGGCCGCCGAGGAAGGGCCGTCGGCCGAGGGTCGCCCGGGGGAAGGCCGTCGACGGAGGGGCCGGCGCGCACAGGGGACGCTTATCCCCGTGTAACCACCGGCCCGCCACACTGACCGCCATGCGTGTGCTGGTGGTCGAGGACCATGAAGAGCTCGCCGAGACCGTGGCCGCCGGGCTGCGCCGCGAGGGCATGGCGGTCGATCTCGCGCTGGACGGGCCCACGGCGCTGGAGCGCGCCGATGTCAACGGGTACGACGTCGTCGTGCTCGACCGCGATCTGCCCGGCGTCCACGGCGACCAGGTGTGCCGGACGCTGACCGCGGGCGACGGCCGGGCGCGGGTGCTGATGCTCACGGCGTCCGGCACGGTGGCCGACCGGGTCATGGGGCTCGGCCTCGGTGCCGACGACTATCTGCCGAAGCCGTTCGCTTTCGCCGAACTCGTCGCGCGGATACGGGCGTTGGCGCGGCGTGCGCAACCCGCGCTGCCTCCTGTCCTGGTCCGCGGAGAGTTGCGGCTCGACCCGGCACGGCGGCAGGCGACCCGGGGCGGTTCGGGGCTCGCCCTCAGCCCGAAGGAGTTCGCCGTGCTCGAACTCCTACTGTCCGCGCAAGGCGCCGTGGTCTCCACCGAGGAACTCCTGGAGCGGGCCTGGGACGAGGCGGCCGACCCCTTCAGCCAGACCGTGAAGGTCACGGTGAGCCGGCTGCGCCGCAAGCTGGGGGAGCCGCCGCTGATCGCGACGGTGGACCGGGCGGGGTACCGGATCGCATGACGGACGGACCTCCGCGCCCGGACCGGCCCGACCCGTACGACGTGCGCCCCCGGCCCCGGCCGGTGACGCCGGATCCCCGCCCGCGACCGGCACCGCGCGGTCACCGCTGGTGGCCGGGGCCGAGAGCCATCCGTCTGCGGTCGGGGGCGCGCGGCATCCGTCTGCGGGCGGCCCTGGGCGCTGTTCGCCGGTGTTCGGTCCCGGACGTCCTTCGCCGGCGGCCGGTCTCGGACACCCCTCGCAGGCGGCCGGCCCCGGGCATGACGCGGTGGCGGCCGACCGCGGACAGTATTCGGTGGCGGCTGGCCCCGCGCAGCATTCGGTGGCGGCTCACCCTGCTCTACAGCGCGCTGTTCATGGTGGCGGGGGCGGCTCTGCTCGGCTTCACCTACCTGCTGGCGTCGCGGTCCACGCCGTCGACGGCGATCGGCTCGTCCGTGGGGCCGGGGCTGCCCGCGGGCAACACCTTCACCAGCCCCGATCCGCCGACGCTCACGATGTACGCCGAGGCCCTGCACGCCGATCAACTGCACCAGTTGCTGGTCGAGGCGGGCATCGCGCTCGCCGTGATGACCTTCGCCTCCGTGGCCCTGGGCTGGCTGATGGCCGGACGCGTCCTCGCGCCGCTGCGCACGATGACCGCCGCCGCCCGGCGGATCTCCGCTGACAACCTGCGTCAGCGACTGGCGGTGCCGGGCCCCGAGGACGAACTCAAGGCGATGGCGGACACCTTCGACGACGTACTGGGGCGGCTGGAAGGGGCGTTCGAGGCGCAGAAGCAGTTCGTCGCCAACGCCTCGCACGAACTGCGCACTCCACTCACGCTCCAGCAGGCGATCGTGGACGTAGCGCTCGCCGACCCCGGGGCGTCGGTGGAGAGCCTGCGGGCCGCGTGCCTGCGGGTACGCGCCGCCGGACAGGAACAGGCGCGGCTCATCGACGCCCTGCTGACGCTCGCGCGCAGCCAACGCGGGCTTCAGCGCAGGGAGTTCATCGACCTCGCCGAGATGGTGCGGGAACGGTTGCCGGACGGAACGGTGGTGGACGGCGGCGGGGAGCCGACCGGTGGGTCGGAGGGCAACAGGTCGGCGAGCAACGGGTGTGAGGGCGGTGGGCGCGAGGGCGGTGGGTCCGGGGACGGCGGGTGTGAGGGCGGCGGGTCCGACTGCGGTGGGTCCGGGGACGGCGGGCCGCAGGTGCGGGCCGATCTCGACTCCGCGCTCGTGCTGGGCGATCCCCAGTTGATCGAGCGGCTCGTGGTCAACCTCGCGGACAATGCCCTACGGCACAACAACCCGGAGGACGGCGAGAGTTGGGTGCGTCTGTGGACCGGTACGGAGGCGGGGCGCCCCGTCCTGCGGATCGACAACACCGGCCCGGTGATTCCGCGCGACCAAGTGGCCGGACTCTTCCAGCCGTTCCGGCGCCTGGGTGCGGAACGGACCCGTACGCACCCTCGGCCACGCCCGCGCGGGAAGGGCCACCATCGCGAGGGCCTGGGCCTCGGTCTGTCCATCGTCACGGCCGTCGCCACCGCGCACGGCGGCACGGTCGAGGCGTGGCCCCGTCCGCAGGGCGGTCTCACGGTGAGGGTCACGTTCCCGCCCTGCGCACCGCCCGTTCCCCCGCCGGGGCCGGCCGACGCGCCCGCCTCCGGTGTGCGGCCGGCCGACGGCCCCGCCTCCCGCGCCGGGCAGCCCGACGCGCAGGCCTCTCGCGCGTGCCCGGCCGACGGCCACGCGCCCGGAGTCTTCGAAACGCTCGGAAACTGATCGACAGGGTGTCGGGTCGGCGCGCGACCGGTCGACGCAGCGTCCATTGTCCGGACCGAGCCAGGGTGGGCATGCTCGGCGCGTGCCAGTGAATCGGAAGACCTCGACCCCGTCCCGCCGGTCCCTGCTGCGCGCCCTGGGCGGTGGTGCGGCGCTCGGGGCCCTCGCGGGATGCGGGGTACCGGCGGCGTACGTGGGACCGGGCGACCGGGCCGGAGCCGACCTCTCCGCCACGGACAAGCGGCTGACCTGGGCGAACTGGCCGATGTACATCGACACCGATGACAAGGACACCACCCGGCGGCCGACGCTGGAAGCCTTCGAGAAGCGCACCGGGATCTCCGTCGACTACACCGAGGAGATCAACGACAACGACGAGTTCTTCGGCAAGATCAGCCCGTCCCTGATGAACCATCAGCGGACCGGCCGCGACCTCGTCGTCATCAGCGACTGGATGTGCGCCCGTTTCGTCCGGCTCGGCTGGGTCCAGGAGATGGACCGGGCCCGGCAGCCGAACGTCACCAAGTACCTCGACCCGCTGCTCGGTTCGCCCGCCTTCGACCCCGGCCGCAAGTCCTCGGTGCCGTGGCAGTCGGGGATCACCGGCATCGCGTACAACCGCCGCAAGGTCGGCCGCGAGATCAGGCACGTGTCCGACCTGTGGGCCGACGACCTCAGGGGCCGGGTCACTCTGCTCTCCGGGCTGGACGAGGCGTTCGCGCTGCTCATGCAGGGCAACGGCGTCGACGTCACGCGGTGGAAGGCGGACGACTTCCACCAGGTGTGCGAGCAGGTCGAGAAGCGGGTGCGCAGCGGTCAGATCCGCCGCTTCACCGGCAACGACTACATCAAGGACCTCTCCAGCGGCGACGTGCTGGCCTGCCAGGCCTACTCGGGCGACGTGATCCAGCTCCAGGCGGACGACCCCGACATCCGGTTCGTCGTCCCCGAGGAGGGCGCCGAGCTGTGGGCGGAGTCGCTGATGATCCCCAACCTGGCCGGGCACAAGGCCAACGCGGAGAAGCTCATCGACTACTACTACGAGCCCGAGGTCGCCGCCGAGCTGGCCGCCTGGGTCAACTACGTCTGTCCGGTCCCCGCCGCCCAGGACGTCCTCGCCTCCTCCAAGGACAAGGACACCGCGGCCCTCGCCGAGGACCCCCTGATCTTTCCCGACGCCACCATGCGCAAGCGCCTCGCGATCGCCCGCGACATCACCTCCACCGAACGTACGGAGTTCGCCAAGCGCTGGAACGCGATAGCGGGGTTGTGAGCCGCGGGCCGCCATGACGGCGCTGACCGGCCCGGGGCGTCCCCACAGGGCTGACCGACAAGCAAGTCGTCGCGCGGCTGTTCCTGTCTCCGCGAACCGTGGCGGCCCATCTGCGCAGCGTTTTCCGGAAGTTGAACGTCGCGTCCCGTGCCGGACTGCGCGACGCGCCGACCGGTCTGTCCCGGCCGGCGGACGGCACGGCGGCGACGAACGGAAGCTGAAGCCGGCAGCCCGCCCGGGAACGGACGGGCTGTCGGCGAGGAGTCACCGCTGTCAGCGACTATCGCGGTCCGCTCCGGGTCACTTCTGGTGGGCGGCTGCCTGCTTGATCAGCTCCGCCACGGCTTCCGGCCGGGAGACGTACACGGAGTGGCTTCCGGCGGTCTCGGTCACGGTCGCTCCGGCTCGCTCGGCCATCATGCGCTGCGCCGGCGGCGGGATCATACGGTCGTCGGTCGCTACGAGATACCAGCTCGGCTTGGTACGCCAGGCGGCCTCCGCCACCGTCCCGTTGAGAGCCTCGACACCCCAGGGAACCTGCGAGTCGGCCATGAACCGAGCTTCCTCGGGCGCCACATCGCCCGCGAACGACGCGGCGAACTTCTCACGGTCCAGAAGGAGGAAGCCGTCCTGGGGCGGCAGGATCGGCGGAACGGGCGCACCGGGAGCCGGATCGGCGATCAGAGTGCCGACGGACTCGCCCTTGTCCGGCGCGAAGGCCGTGATGTAGACGAGCGCGGTCACCCTCTCGTGCCGCCCGGCCTCGGTGATCACAGCGCCGCCGTAGGAGTGACCGACGAGCACGGTCGGTCCGTCCTGGGCGTCGAGGATCCTCCGGGTGACCTCGGCGTCGCCTTCGAGGGAGAGGGTCGGGTTCTGTGCGACGCTGACGTCGAAGCCGTCGCGGGTGAGGAGACGGTGGACCGACTGCCAGCCGGAACCGTCGACGAATCCGCCATGCACGAGAACGATGTTCTTCGCGGCACTCATGTGATTGCTCCTTGTCGGGTGGTGTTTGTCGGATTTTGTCGGAACTCTCGGGGCGGTTACAAGCCAGGCCGGACTGTCCTTTCCGGCTTCGACCGAATGACCCAGTTGCCGCCGACCGGTGCTCCCGCACGCCTTTGCCTCCCCTTTACAACCCCGTCCCCCGCTGCCTCGTCTCTCCGCTCGATCCGTAACGCAGCCCGCCGTGCCAACGGGTGGGCGGACCGACGAAAGAGAGCGATTCATGCGCCGAACCGTCTTCAGTGCCACGGCACTCGCGTGCACCGCCGTGCTGGTGGGCACGGTGCCCGCGTTCGCCGACGGGACCTCCCCCAGCCCCACGACCCGTCCGAGCGTCAGCGCCGCGCCGGCCCCGGCGAGCCCCTCCGCCACCAGGATGCCCTCCGCCGCCCCCAGCCCCGTACCGACGCGGGCGCCGGCCTCGCGGCAGGTCTCCGTCCGGCCGAGCGGAGCGCCCGACACCGGTGTGGCGCCGACGGCGACACAGTCCTCGGGACCGGACGGGCTGATCGGCGGGAGTGCCGCCGCGGTGCTCGTCGCGGGCGCGGCGGTCTTCGTCGTACGCCGCCGGCGGGCGACCGGGGCATGACGCCCTTCTCCAGGCGCGCTTTCGTCACCATGGCGGCGGCCGCGCTGCTCGTGGGCTGCGGCGGCCACCCGGCCGACCCGTCCGCGGCCACGCGGCCCGGCGGCACACCCCCGGCATCGCGTACCGGCGCGAAGCCGGCGCACGCGCTGGGGCGTTCGGTCCCCGTCGGGCTGCGGATACCCGCCATCGGGGTCGACACCCCGCTCATGCGGCTCGGGCTGGCCCCGGACGGCAGCGTGCAGGTGCCCCCGATCGCGGCGCACGACCAAGCGGGCTGGTACCGGCACTCGCCGACGCCGGGTCAGACCGGTCCCTCGGTGATACTCGGTCATGTCACGGTCGGCGCGTACGGGGACGGTGTCTTCCGCCACCTCGCGCGGCTGCGCCACGGCGACCGGATCGTGGTGCGCCTGGAGAACGGCAGATCGGCGGTGTTCGCCGTCAGCAGCGTCCGCACGGTCGCCAAGGCCGACTTCCCGACGGACGCCGTCTACGGAGACGTGGACCGACCGGAGCTGCGGCTCATCACCTGCGGAGGTCCCCGTTCCGGGAACGGCTACCTCGACAACGTGATCGTGTTCGCGGCGCTGAGCTCCGCGAGCCCCTGACACGAGACCGCCGTTCCCCGTCACAGCCTCCGGGTCCGCCGTGGACCCGGAGGCGGGATCCCGGGCCGATGGACTGCATGCCCGCGGCCCGGGATCCTTCCCTTCCAGTGCTGTCACGACCATGGAGAATGTTGAAAGGGTCCCGCGAGAAGGCAGCGTCCGAACTGTTCGCCGCCCTCTACCCGCGCCTCGCCGGCTGGTGCCGCCGTCTCGTCGACGACGACGGGACCGCCCACGAGATCGCCTCGGAGGCGTTCACCCGGCTCTGGGCCCGCTGGACCTCCGTGGCCGAGCCGCGCGGGTTCCTCTACGTCACCGCGGCCAACCTCGTCCGGGACCACTGGCGCAAGCTGGAGCGGGAGCGCAGGGCCGTGCACCGGGCCACCGCCGAGGCCGCCGTCGGCCCGCGGAACGAACAGGCCGATCCGTCCGTACGTCTGCTCGTGCAGTCGCTTCCCGAACGGCTGCGCGTCCCGATCCTGTTGCACTACTACGCTGACATGCCGATCCGGGAGGTGTCCGCGCTGACCGGGCGCAAGGAAGGAACCATCAAGGCCGATCTCCATGCGGCCCGCGAACTGCTCCGCGCCCACCTGAGGAGAAGTCTTGATCACACACTCTGACGATGGTCCGGACTTCGGCCCCGACGACCCGCTCGCCGTCATCATGCGGCCCCCCTCCGACTACCTCGGTCCACCGCCCGGCCGCTACGAGGCGATCCGCCGGGGTGCGGCCCGTCGCCGGCTGCTGCGAGCCGCGGCCGGAGTCGGAATGGCGTGTGCCGTCGGCGCTCTCGTCGCGCTGCCGCTCCGGTCGGCCGCACCGGAGTCCCCGGTGTCCCCGGTGGTCCCGCTGGCCCCGCCGCCCGCGAGCAGTCCGTCGGCCGAGCCCACCCCGTCGGCGTCGCCGGGTCGGGTCAGCCCGCGTCCCAGCCGGAACCCCGGGTCCGACCGTTCGTCCGCCCCGCGCACCGCACCCACTCCCACGCCTCCGACCCGCTCGCCCGTCCGCACCCGCACCCCGTCGTCGACACCGGCCTCCGCGACAGTCGAGCCGTCCGCCGTCCGAACCGGGGCGGTCCCCACCCCGTCGAGGGTGGTCCAGCGGTAGGCGGTCGGGTGGTGGCATGAGGCCTGAGACCGCGGTCGGGGGCAGCGGTCCGGCGCTGTGAGTGCGGGCGGGCTTGGCGGCGGCCCCGTGACGTGAGCGCGGGCGAGCTTGGTGGCGGCTCGGCGGTGTGAGTGCGGGCGGGCTTGGTGGCGGCTCGGCGGTGTGAGTGTGGGCGGGCTTGGTGGTGGCTTGTGGCGCGAGCGGGCCGTCGGGCACCTGCCCGCGGCTGCTCGGCGCGCCCCCGGTAGCCTTCCGGCCTCGCATGAGCGCCACCCATAAAGCGGCCCTTCAGAACCCATAAGTCAGCCTTATGAGGTCATAGCCCGGACCCGCCTACTGACTTAGGTTTGCCTCAGTTTAGGCTTCCCGTCGAGTCCCCTGCCCCTGCTCGAAGGGAATCTGATCATGCCTCGCCCTCTGCGGGTAGCCATTGTCGGAGCCGGCCCCGCCGGAATCTACGCCGCCGACGCGCTGCTGAAATCCGCAGTGGCCGCCGAGCCCGGTGTCTCCATCGACCTGTTCGAGCGGATGCCGGCCCCGTTCGGTCTCATCCGTTACGGCGTCGCCCCCGATCATCCCCGGATCAAGGGCATCATCACCGCCCTGCACCAGGTGCTCGACAAGCCGCAGGTCCGCCTCTTCGGCAACGTCGACTACCCGCGCGACATCAGCCTCGACGATCTGCGCGCCTTCTACGACGCGGTGATCTTCTCCACGGGTGCGACGGCCGACCGGGCCCTCGACATCCCCGGCCTCGACCTCGACGGCTCGTACGGCGCGGCGGACTTCGTCTCCTGGTACGACGGTCACCCGGACGTTCCGCGCACCTGGCCGCTGGAGGCGGAGAAGGTCGCCGTCCTCGGCGTCGGCAACGTCGCGCTGGACGTGGCCCGCATCCTCGCCAAGACCGCGGACGAGCTGCTGCCCACCGAGATCCCGCCGAACGTCCACGAGGGGCTCAAGGCCAACAAGGCGCTTGAGGTCCACGTCTTCGGCCGCCGCGGCCCGGCGCAGGCGAAGTTCAGCCCGATGGAGCTGCGCGAGCTGGACCACTCGCCGAACATCGAGGTCATCGTCGACCCCGAGGACATCGACTACGACGAGGGTTCGATCGCCACCCGGCGTGGCAACAAGCAGGCCGACATGGTCGCCAAGACCCTGGAGAACTGGGCGATCCGCGACACCGGGAGCCGCCCGCACAAGCTGTTCCTGCACTTCTTCGAGTCGCCGTCCGAGATCCTCGGCGATAACGGCGAGGTCGTCGGCCTGCGCACCGAGCGCACCGCCCTCGACGGCACCGGGAACGTCAAGGGCACCGGCGAGTTCAAGGACTGGGACGTCACCGCGGTCTACCGCGCGGTGGGCTACCTCTCCGACAGCCTGCCCAAGCTGCCCTGGGACGTCGACTCGGGCACGGTGCCGGACGCGGCCGGCCGCGTGCTGGAGGACTCGGGCGAGCACCTGCAGTCCACCTATGTCACCGGCTGGATCCGGCGCGGTCCCATCGGCCTGATCGGCCACACCAAGGGCGACGCCAACGAGACGGTCGCGAGCCTGCTCGACGACCACGTGAACGGCCGTCTGCACACGCCCGCTTCGCCCGATCCGGCCGCCGTCGACGCCTTCCTCGGTGAGCGGGACGTCCGCTTCACCACGTGGGACGGCTGGTACCGGCTGGACGCCGCGGAGAAGGCGCTGGGTGAACCGCAGGGCCGTGAGCGCGTGAAGATCGTCGAGCGCGAGGACATGCTGAGGGAGAGCGGCGCCTGAGCCATCGGAACCCCGAGCGGGGGCGGTTTTGAACACGTTCAAGTCGGGGCGTACGCTCCAGGCATGAGCGACAGAGCCGCCCTGCTCAAGGGCATCCGTGCGTGGCTTGCCTTCTTCGTCGTCAGCCTGGTGCTCAGTGGTGCCACGGCGTTCCCCCTGGTGCACGAACTCCATTGGGCCGAGGACCTGTTGAGGTCCCTGTCCGTGCCGGAGCATCTGCCCGTCCTGATGGACTGGATCGAGCGGGTGCGGCACGGCCTCGACGCCGCCGACGCCCAATACCCCTTCCTGCTGTACGGAACGGACTGGCTGGCGTTCGCGCACCTGATGATCGCGGTCGCCTTCTACGGTCCGTACCGCGATCCGGTCCGCAACATCTGGGTCGTCGAGTTCGGGATGATCGCCTGCGCGGGCATCGTCCCGCTGGCCCTGATCTGCGGACCGATCCGCGGAATTCCCTTCTGGTGGACGGTCGTCGACCTGTCCTTCGGGATCTTCGGGGTGATCCCGCTGTACGTCGTCCGGAAGAGGATCAAGCGCCTGGAGGCGCTCACCCCGGACCGGACGACCGCTCCGGCCCTGGCTACTTGAGCGCGGCCAGGGCGATCCGCCGGGCGACCGGGTTCATCGACTCGCCCTTGGCGTCGGTGGAGCCGACCGAGTAGACGAGGGTGCGGGACAGATTCCGGGTGGCCGCGACCACGGTGCTGTAGCCGTACCGGGCGCCCGACTTGAGCCAGTAGACCGTGCCCCCGTACTCGAAGCGCTGGAGTCCGGCGCTCATGTCGGCGCCCTCGATGCCCGGGGGCACGGTGAACATCTCCTCCAACTGCCGGGCGGGGACGAGGTCTCCCCCGGACAGCCGGGTGATCAGGCGTTCCAGGTCCGCCGTCGTGGAGATCATGTCACCGGCCGCCCACCGGTCGGCCTGCTTCCAGTCGGTGACGTCCATGAACGCCGTCGTGCCGTCGGGTCGCGGCACCGCCTGGTACCCGCGGTTGTGCGGCCCGTGGATGTACGGGTCGGTGCCGGGGAAGTACGTTTGGCGCATTCCGGCGGGACCGAGGATCCGCCGGGCCGCCTCCCGCGCGTACGAATGGCCGGTCACCTTCTCGATGAGCATGCCGAGGATCGTGTAGTTGATGTTCAGGTAGTCCTGCCGGGTGCCCGGCGCGAACTCCGGTCCCTTCGCCACCGCGGAGGCCACGACCTCCTGTGGTGTGAGGGTGTCGAAGCGGTGCGCGTACACGTCCTCGAAGGCGTCGCCGAAGCCGTCACCGGACTGGATGCCGCTCGTGTGGTTGAGCAACTGCCGTACGGCGATGGGTTCGAAGGCGGACGACAGCAGTCCGGGGAGGTACTTCTGCACGGGAGTCCCCAGCCCGACCCTGCCTTCGGCCGCGAGTTGGAGGACGACCGCCGCCGTGACGACCTTCGTGGTGGAACCGGCGCGGAAGCGGGCGTCCGGATCGGCCGCGCGTCCGCTCTCCAGGTCGTGCACCCCGGCGCTGCCGCGCCACGTGCCGTCGCTGCCCCCGACCCGTACGAGCGCCGCCGTCGCGTCCGCGTCCGGGAGTCCGGCCAGCGCGGCGCGCAGCGCGTCGGCGTCGGGCCCGGCGGCCGTCCGCGCCGACGCCGCGGCGGGGGAGGCGAACGCCGGAGCGCCCATCGGTCCGGCCGCGAGACCGAGACCGAGCGCGAGGGCGGCGGCAACTGCTGGGCGTCGTAAGGGCATTGAGTGCTCCTGGGGGCGGTGTGGCGGAAGCGGACACCGCTCATCCTCCGGCCGTGTGCGACCTCTCGGATCCTCATCAAGCACGGCGCCGTCCCCGGTATCCGCGCCGGGGTGGCCCCTAAGGGACGACCGCGAGGACCCGCCCCTGCCTCGCGGCCGCCGCGCATGCCCCGCCGCGTGGCACCGGACCGGCCGCGGCTACGCCGGGAACACCCACCCACCGCACCGGGTCCGTCGACTGCTGACTGCTGACTGCTGACTGCTGACTGCTGTGCTGACTGCCGACCGTCGGCCGGCTCAGTCCCTGCGCAGGGCGGTCAGTGCGTCGATGCGGTTGGTCGTGATCGAGTCGACGCCGACGTCGAGCAGGCGGCGCATGGAGCGATGGGTGTCCGGGGTCCATACGGAGACCAGGTAGCCGTCGCGGTGCACGCGGGCCGTGAGGTCCCGGTTCACCAGCGGGAAGCGGTAGTTGAGCCAGCGTGGCCGTACGACGTCGAGCAGCCCGCGGCGCGGCGGCGCCACGGTCGTCCAGGTCAGCGCGATCTCCGCGGACGGGTCGGCGGCCCGCACCGCGAGCATGGCGGGCGCCGCGGCGCAGTAGTACACCCGCTCCTCGGCCCCGCACGCCCGCACCACGTCCACGACCTCGCGCGCGGCGCTCGTGTCCAATGGTCCCGGCAGATCGACCATGACCCGGCTGTCGCCGGTCGCCCCGAGGGCCTCCGCCAGCGTCGGCA
Organism: Streptomyces sp. NPDC005784; assembly: GCF_042871525.1. NCBI lineage: Bacteria > Bacillati > Actinomycetota > Actinomycetes > Kitasatosporales > Streptomycetaceae > Streptomyces > Streptomyces sp. NPDC005784. The sequence continues at coordinate 85,283 of NZ_JBIAIQ010000010.1, read as the reverse complement.
CACCGCCCTCCGTGAGTCCGCGCACCTCGTCGCCGGAGAGCGAGCGCAGCGGCCGGTCGTGTCCCCACAGACGTTTGAGTGTCGCGTCGTGCAGCAGTACGGGTACGCGGTCGCGGGTCAGCCGTACGTCGATCTCGACGGCGTCCGCGCCCCGGTGGAGCGCGGAACGCAACGAGTCGATCGTGTTCTCACGGGCGCGATAGGGGTCGCCGCGATGGGCGACTGCGGTCACGGTGCGCATGATCCCATTGTGCTGGGTCAGAGCGCGAGCCAGGTCGCGGCGTACGTGTCGATCTCCGCGGCGAGTTCCGCCTTCCCCGCCTCGTCGAGGAACGACGCCTGCACGGCGTTCTTGGCGAGCGCCGCGAGGCCCGATTCGTCGAGGCCGAGGAGGCGGGCGGTCACCGCGTACTCGGTGTTGAGATCGGTGCCGAACATCGGCGGGTCGTCGGAGTTGACGGTGACCGTCACCCCGGCCGCCACGAACTGCTTGACGGGATGCTCGTCGAGGGTGCGGACCGCGCGCGTGGCGATGTTCGAGGTCGGGCAGACCTCCAGGGGGATGCCGTGCTCGGCGAGATGGGCGAGCAGCTTCGGGTCCCGCGCGGAACTCGTGCCGTGGCCGATGCGTTCGGCGCCGAGGAAGTTCAGCGCGTCCCAGACCGTCTCCGGGCCCGTCGTCTCACCGGCGTGCGGCACCGACCGCAGTCCCGCGGCGCGGGCACGGTCGAAGTACGGCTTGAACTGCGGCCTCGGCACGCCGACTTCGGGGCCGCCGAGCCCGAACGAGACGAGGCCCTCCGGCCGCAGCCGGTCGTCGGTCGCGAGCCGCACGGTTTCCTCGGCCGCCTCGAGACCGGCCTCGCCCGGGATGTCGAAGCACCAGCGCAGGACGACACCGAGCTCGGCCTCGGCGGCCTTGCGGGCGTCCTCGATCGCGTCCATGAAGGCGCGCTCGTCGATTCCGCGCCGCGTGGAGGACCACGGAGTGATCGTCAGCTCGGCGTAGCGCACCTGCTGGCGCGCCATGTCCCGGGCGACCTCGTACGTCAGCAGCCGTACGTCCTCGGGTGTGCGGACCAGGTCGACGACGGACAGATACACCTCGATGAAGTGGCCGAAGTCCGTGAACGTGAAGTAGTCCGCGAGCGCCTCGGGGTCGGTCGGCACCCGGGAGTCCGGGTGCCGGGCGGCGAGGGCGGACACGATGCGCGGGGAGGCGGAGCCGACGTGGTGGACGTGCAGTTCGGCCTTGGGCAGCCCGGCGATGAAGGTGTGCAGGTCGCGGGCGTCGTCGCGTGCGGTGATGTGCTCGGTCAACGGGTTCCTCCCCGGAACGGCGTCCCCTGACCGTGACCGGCGGGACGCGGGTGATCGGCTGATCGATGGTTCGGGGATCATCGTAGGCGGCCCCCGCCGTGCGGGCCCGGTGCGTCCGGCACGGGCCGTCCTGCGACGGAGATCCCCCGGAGCCGCACGGGCCGTAGCATGACGGAACGTACGAGAGAGGGGACCTCGCACATGTCCGACGACGCCCAGAGGCCGACACCCCCACGTGACACGGGCGCGTGGACTCCGCCGGGCGGGGCGAACCCGACGTCCGCGGGGAACGGGTCACCCGTGGCGGGCACCGCGCCGGATGCCGGTCCGACGGACGCGATACCCGGAGCGGACCGCATGTCCGCCGCCGACCCGGACCCCGTGGCACCGCTGGCGGACAGCGATCGGTACGGCGGTCGGGGCAGTGATCCGGACGGTGATCGAGACGGTGATCCGGGTTCCGGGCCCGATGCGAGTGCGCGGTGGGTGGACAGCGCGTTCGGCGACGGACCGGAGCACCCGGCGCCCGCGGCGGGCGGTGTGTCCGGTGACGGGCCGAAGGGTTCCGTGCCCGCGCAGGGCAGCGCGCCCTTCGCCACTCCTGTCCCCGACGACCGGGTCTTTCTCGGAAAGCGCGCCGTCGACCGGGAACCCGAGTTCAACCCCTGGGCGCCGCCCGAGGAGATCGCCTCGTCCAGGGAGACGCCGCGGGGGAGTGCCACGCCTCCTCCGGTGTACGGCCTGCCGACGATCACCTCGCTGCCCGGTGCACCGGTCCCGCCCGGACCGGGAAGCCCCGGCAATCCCTCCTGGGACAACCCCTTCGCACCGCCCGCGGCCCGCAGCCCCTATCCGCAGCCCGTTCCCGGCGAGCCCGTCCCTCCGCCGCCGATCGCCCCCGACGGTCCGGGCCTCCCGTACGGCTACGGCTTCCCGCGGTACCCCGGCGCTCCCGCGGGTACCACCTATCCGGGCCCCCCGGGCTACGGCTGGCCCGTGATGCAGCGCATGCCGAGCAATGGCATCGGGACCGCCGCGCTGGTGCTGGGCATCATCGCGTCGATCCTGTTCTTCGTGTGGCCGTTGTCGATCGTGCTGGGCGTCCTGGCCGTGATCTTCGGTCTCGTCGGCCGGGCGAAGGCGCGCCGGGGCGAGGCCACGAACTCCGGGCAGGCGCTGGCCGGGGTCATCTGCGGAGCCGTCGGCATCGTCCTCGCTGTCGCTCTGCTCGTCCTCCTCGGCATCGTCTTTCCGGATGACGGCGCCGGCGGTGACTCGGGCGGCGACGACGGTTTCTCCACGTCCCTGGTGACACACCAGCGATAGCCCGCCGCAGCCCGCAGCCCGCAGCCCGCAGCCCGTCGGCCACCCGCCGGCCGACGCGGCGCCGCCGGCTCTCGCCGACCGGCTCCCGGGCGGCGAGAGCCGCCGACCGGCGCTCCGCTCCCGGGCGGCAGCGGGCGTGGCCTTCCAGGCAGCGCGCTGGTCTCGCCCCCCCGGGGGTCACCAGCGGCTAGCGCAACCGCTCCCGTGCCTCCATCAATGCGAAGCCCAGCAGGTTCGGTCCACGCCAGTGGCGGGGGTTCGACGCGCCCTCGTCGGTCGCGGCGAGTCCGATGCCCCAGACCCGGTCCATGGGGCTCGCCTCGACGAGTACCCTCCCCCAGCCTTCGGCCGGGGGGACCCCCATCTCGCTTCGCTCGCCCGTGCCCAGCAGGAACGCCCGCAGGCCGGGGTGGGCGGTGAACTTGTGGACGCTGCCCTCGACCACGATCTCGAACCGCTCGCGCTCCCATATGGCGTCGTCGAAGCCGCGCACCAGCCGGCCGGCCTTCTTGGCCAGCGCGGGGTTCGGCGCCTCGATCGCCTGCCGCTCGGCCTCGGCGTCGCCGAAGAGGCGTGCCTTGGACGCCATCATCCAGTGCTCCGCCGTCGCGTAAGTGACACCTTCGATCACGAAGGGCGACGGCCACCACTGGCTGAGACAGCTCGACCCCACCTGGCCGTCCGCCCTCGGACGGTGCCCCCAGAAGTGCAGATACTTCACCGGCGTCCCCGACTCCACCGCACTGATCAGTGCATCCCGCGTATCGATCTTCCCCATGCACGCCACTCTGGCAGGCACCACTGACATTCCGTCCCGCCTTTTCCAGGAGGACTCGACACCTGGTCGAAGGATTCCGTCGCGTAACCAAAAGGCAACAACGGAATCACTTGTTGGAGTCCCTTTGCTCTGTCAGGATCGGCACTCAAATCGAGCTGGAGCTACGCCGACCCCCGTCTCGACGGGGAGGACGGCGGAGGAGAGCGACATGCACAATCCGGGCCATCGCTTCCAGGCGCAGGACCGTCTCGCGGAGGGCGCGCAGTACATCGGAGGGCGTCTCACCAAGGGCACCTCCGGTCGTACGCACGCCGTCGTGAACCCTGCCACCGGCGAAGAGGTGTACACGTACGAGCTGGCGAGCACCGCCGACGTGGACGCGGCCGTCGCGGCCGCCCGCGCGGCGTTCCCCGGCTGGGCGGGCACCACTCCCGGGGAGCGCTCCGACGCGCTGCACCGTTTCGCCGCCGTGCTCGCCGAGCGTGCCGAGGAGTTCGCCCGGGCCGAGTCGCTGCAGTGCGGAAAGCCCCTCAAGCTGACCCGCGAGTTCGACGTGCCGGGAACCATCGACAACACCGCCTTCTTCGCGGGCGCCGCCCGGCAGCTGCAGGGCCAGTCCGCCGGTGAGTACTCCGGCGACCACACCTCGTACGTACGCCGCGAACCCATCGGCGTCGTCGGCTCCATCGCGCCCTGGAACTACCCGCTCCAGATGGCCGCCTGGAAGATCCTCCCGGCGATCGCGGCCGGCAACACGATCGTGCTGAAGCCCGCCGAACTGACCCCGCTCACCTCTCTGCTGTTCGCCGAGGCGGCCACCCACGCGGGTATCCCGGACGGCGTCATCAACATCGTCACGGGTCTGGGCAAGGAGGCCGGTGAGCATCTGGTCGGGCACCCCGACGTCGCCATGACCTCCTTCACCGGGTCGACCGCCGTCGGTAAGCGCGTCGCCGAGATCGCCACCTCGACCGTCAAGCGCCTCCACCTGGAGCTCGGCGGCAAGGCCCCCTTCCTCGTCTTCGACGACGCGGACCTCGAGGCCGCCGTGCACGGCGCGGTCGCCGGTTCACTCATCAACACGGGCCAGGACTGCACGGCCGCCACGCGCGCGTACGTGCAACGGCCGCTCTACGAAGCGTTCGTGGAGCGCACCGGCGCCCTGATGGCGACCGTCCGCGTGGGCGATCCCTTCGCGTCCGACACCGACCTGGGCCCGCTGATCTCGCACGCCCAGCGCGACCGCGTCGCCGGATTCGTCGACCGGGCCCGCGGCTACGCGCGCGTGGTCACCGGCGGCGAGGCCCCGCAGGGAGAGCTCAAGAACGGCGCGTACTACGCGCCCACGCTCGTCGCCGACGCCGGGCAGGACAGCGAGATCGTGCAGGCCGAGATCTTCGGTCCGGTGCTCGTGGTGCTCCCCTTCGACACCGACGACGAGGGCATCGCGCTGGCCAACGACACACCGTACGGACTCGCCGCCTCCGCCTGGAGCCGCGATGTCTACCGTGCCAACCGCGCGACCCGCGAGATCAAGGCCGGCTGCGTCTGGATCAACGATCACATTCCGATCATCAGCGAGATGCCGCACGGCGGTTACAAGGCGTCCGGCTTCGGCAAGGACATGTCCGCCTACTCCTTCGAGGAGTACACGCAGATCAAGCACGTCATGTTCGACAACACCGCGGTCGCCAGGAAGGACTGGCACCGCACGGTCTTCGGGGACCGGCCGTAGCCCCACCGGCTACGGCCCTGTGGCAGACCAGGCCGCGACCACGGCCGCGACCCTCTCGAAAGGGCATCAGAGCATGGAGCAGTACGAGCCCGAACGCCTGTCCCCGGTGCAACTGGCCGCCATGCGGCGCAGCTTCCGGAACGGCAGGGCGTCCCTCACCCGCCGGTCACTGCTGCGCGCCTCGGCGGGCGGCGCGCTGGCCGTCGGCGGTCTCGGGGCGCTGAGCGCCTGCGGGATCCCCGCGGCCGGCAGGACCCAGGGCGGCATGTCCGCCCAGGACCACTCCGCCACGGAGAAGACCCTCAACTTCTCCAACTGGACCGAGTACATCGACCTCGACGACAGCGGCAAGCACCATCCGACGCTGGAGACCTTCCGTAAGCGGACGGGTATCTCGGTCAAGTACACCGAGGACATCAACGACAACAACGAGTTCTTCGCCAAGATCAAGCCGCAGCTCGCCGCCGGCCAGCCCACCGGCCGTGACCTGATCGTCCTCACCGACTGGCTGGCCGCGCGCGTGATCCGCCTGGGCTGGGTGCAGAAACTCGACCCGTCCAACCTGCCGCACGCCTACACCAACCTGTCGTCGCAGTTCCGCAACCCCGACTGGGACCCGGGACGCGCCTACTCGTACCCGTGGCAGGGCATCCCCACCATCGTCGCCTTCAACAAGAAGGCGCTCGACGGGATCGAGGTGAAGTCGGTCTCCGACCTCCTCGACAACCCGAAGCTGAAGGGCCGCGTCTCGTTCCTGTCCGAGATGCGCGACACCATGGGCATGACCCTGCTCGACATGGGCAAGGACCCGGCGAAGTTCACCGACGACGACTTCGACGCGGCGATCGCCAGGCTCCAGAAGGCCGTCGACAAGGGCCAGATCCGCCGCTTCACGGGCAACGACTACACGTCCGACCTGACCAAGGGCGACATCGCGGCCTGTGTCGCCTGGGCCGGCGACATCGTCCAGCTCAAGAACGACAGCCCGGACGTCGACTTCGTCATCCCCGACAGCGGCTACATGACGTCGACCGACAACCTGCTGGTCCCCAACAAGGCGCGTCACAAGACGAACGCCGAGAGGCTGATCGACTTCTACTACGAGCCGGAGCAGGCCGCCGAGCTCGCCGCGTACATCAACTACGCGACACCGGTCGAAGGCGTGAAGCCCTACCTTGCCAAGATCGACCAGGACGCGGCGAACAACCCGCTGATCGTCCCCGACAAGGCCATGCAGGTCAGGTCCCGCTCCTTCCGCGCGCTGAGCCAGAAGGAAGAGACCGCCTACGAAGAGAAGTTCGCGAAGCTCACAGGGGCGTGACGATGATGACGACAGAGAACAGCGGCGATGTCCGCCTCACCGGGATCAGCAAGACCTACGGCTCCTTCACCGCCGTGCAGCCGCTCGACCTGACCGTGCCGCAGGGCTCCTTCTTCGCCCTGCTCGGCGCCTCGGGCTGCGGCAAGACGACCACCCTGCGCATGATCGCCGGTCTGGAGGAACCTTCCTCCGGCACCGTGCACCTCGGCGACCAGGAGGTGACGAACCTGCCGCCGTACAAGCGGCCGGTGAACACCGTCTTCCAGTCGTACGCGCTCTTCCCGCACCTGGACATCTTCGAGAACGTCGCCTTCGGCCTGCGCCGGCGCGGGATCAAGAGCGTCAAGAAGCAGGTCGAGGAGATGCTCGACCTCGTCCAGCTCGGCGAGCAGGCGCGCAAGAAACCCCACCAGCTCTCCGGCGGCCAGCAGCAGCGTGTCGCGGTCGCCCGCGCACTGATCAACCACCCCAAGGTGCTGCTCCTGGACGAGCCCCTCGGCGCCCTCGACCTCAAGCTGCGCCGCCAGATGCAGCTGGAGCTCAAGCGGATCCAGACCGAGGTCGGCATCACCTTCGTGCACGTCACGCACGACCAGGAGGAGGCCATGACCATGGCCGACACCGTCGCCGTGATGAACGCGGGCCGGGTCGAGCAGCTCGGCGCGCCCGCCGACCTCTACGAGAACCCGAACACCACCTTCGTCGCCAACTTCCTCGGCACCTCCAACCTCATCGAGGCCGAGGTCGACTCCCGCAGCGGCGACGACATCGTGCTCAAGGCGGGCGGCGGCAAGCTGGTGCTCCCCGTGGCGCGCTGCTCGGCACCCGCCACGACCGGCGGCAAGGTCCTGGTGGGCGTCCGCCCGGAGAAGATCTCCCTCACGCACGCCGACGACGCGGGCGAGATACCCGCCGGCCGCAACCGGATCACCGGCAAGATCGCCGACTCCAGCTTCATCGGCGTCTCCACGCAGTACGTCATCGACAGCGCCGTCTGCCCCGAGTTCGAGGTCTACGCCCAGAACATCGACCGGGACTCCCGCCTGGTCCCCGGCGCGGACGTCGTCCTGCACTGGAGCCCGGCGCACACCTTCGGTCTCGACGCTGCTCAGGACATCGACGCGGGTGTCGATCTGGCCGAGGAGGAGGCCGCCTGATGGCCACCGTCACCGAGGCGGAGGCGCCACCGATCGCGCCGGAGCCCGCCCAGAAGCCACCCAAAAAGCGTGGCCGCCTGGTCCCGTACTGGCTGCTGCTGCCCGGCCTGCTCTGGCTGGTCGTCTTCTTCGCGCTGCCGATGATCTACCAGGCCTCCACGTCCGTGCAGACGGGCTCCCTGGAGGAGGGCTACAAGGTCACCTGGCACTTCGCGACCTACTGGGACTCGCTCGCCGAGTACTGGCCGCAGTTCCTGCGCTCGGTCTCCTACGCGGCCGCCGCCACGGTCCTGTGCCTGCTGCTCGGCTACCCGCTGGCCTATCTGATCGCCTTCCGCGCGGGCCGCTGGCGCAACCTGATCATGATCCTGGTGATCGCGCCCTTCTTCACCAGCTTCCTGATCCGCACCCTGGCCTGGAAGACGATCCTCGCCGACAGCGGCCCGGTCGTGCACGCGCTGAACTCGTTGCACGTCCTGAGCGTCACGGACTGGCTCGGCTGGACCGCGGGCGACCGCGTCCTCGCGACACCACTGGCCGTGGTGTGCGGTCTGACGTACAACTTCCTGCCGTTCATGATCCTGCCGCTCTACACCTCGCTGGAGCGCATCGACGGCCGGCTGCACGAGGCCGCGGGCGACCTGTACGCCAGGCCCTGGACGACCTTCCGCAAGGTCACCTTCCCGCTGTCGATGCCGGGCGTGGTCTCCGGAACGCTGCTGACCTTCATCCCAGCGGCCGGTGACTACGTCAACGCCGAACTCCTCGGCTCGACCGACACCCGCATGATCGGCAACGTCATCCAGACCCAGTTCCTGAGGATCCTGGACTATCCGACGGCCGCCGCGCTCTCCTTCATTCTCATGGCCGCGATTCTCCTCATGGTCACGGTCTACATCCGCCGGTCCGGGACGGAGGATCTGGTCTAAATGCCCTTCGTCAATTGGCTCAAGCGCCATCTCATCGTCATCGCGGGACTGCTGACGCTGTCCTATCTGCTGCTGCCCAACGTCGTCGTCACCGTGTTCTCCTTCAACAAACCGAAGGGGCGCTTCAATTACGAGTGGCAGCAGTTCTCCACGGACGCATGGAAGGACCCGTGCGGCGTCGCCGACATGTGCGGCTCGCTCGGGCTCAGCCTCCAGATCGCCGTCTGGGCGACGATCGGGGCCACCGTCCTCGGCACGATGATCGCCTTCGCGCTGGTCCGCTACCGCTTCCGCGCGCGCGGCGCCGTGAACTCGCTGATCTTCCTGCCGATGGCGATGCCCGAGGTCGTCATGGCCGCCTCGCTGCTCACCCTGTTCCTCAACATGGGCGCGCAGCTCGGCTTCTGGACGATCCTGATCGCCCACATCATGTTCTGCCTCAGCTTCGTCGTGACGGCCGTCAAGGCCCGTGTCATGTCGATGGACCCGCGGCTGGAACAGGCGGCCCAGGACCTCTACGCAGGACCCGCGCAGACCTTCCTGCGCGTCACCCTGCCCATCGCGGCCCCCGGAATCGCCGCGGGCGCGCTGCTCGCCTTCGCGCTCTCCTTCGACGATTTCATCATCACCAATTTCAACGCGGGCTCGACCGTCACGTTCCCCATGTTCGTCTGGGGTTCGGCACAGCGCGGAACACCCGTCCAGATCAATGTCATCGGTACGGCCATGTTCCTCGTCGCCGTACTGTTCGTCCTGGCCGGAATGGTTCTCGGCAATCGCCGGAACAGGCAAAAGGCATAACGCTCGTCACCCTTGTTGGGAGTTGAAATCATGGCCCCAAGCGCCATGACCCGTGGTAATCAGTGGACGAAATCCCTTTCCGACGCCCAGCCGGTCCCGTACTGGCTGGACGACCCCGGCAAACCCCGCCCCGAGCCCGCGCTCACCGGCGCCGAGACCTGCGACCTGCTCGTCGTCGGCGGCGGCTACAGCGGACTGTGGACCGCGCTGATCGCCAAGGAGCGTGACCCCGGGCGGGATGTCGTCCTGGTGGAGGGCCGCGAGGTGGGCTGGGCCGCCTCGGGCCGCAACGGCGGCTTCTGCGCCGCATCCCTCACCCACGGTCTGTCCAACGGACTCACCCGATGGCCGGACGAGATCAGGAAGCTGGAGGAACTGGGCGCCCGCAACCTCGACGAGATCGAGGCGGCCGTCGCCCGCTACTCCCTCGACTGCGACTTCGAGCGCAGCGGTGAGATCGACGTAGCCACCGAGCCGCACCAGGCGGCCGAACTGCGCGAGTGGCACCAGGAGCTGGAGCGCGAGGGCCTCGCCGACGGCATCGAGTTCCTCGACACCGGCGCCGTACGCGAACAGGTCGACTCCCCGACCTTCCTGGCCGGGCTGCACGACCGCCGCGGTGTCGCCATGCTGCACCCGGCCAAGCTGGCGTGGGGCCTGAAGCGGGCATGCGTGGAGCTCGGAGTGCGGGTGTACGAGCACACGCCCGCCCTCGCACTGAAGCCGTCCGGCGCCGGTATGGCCGTCCGCACGCCGTACGGCTCGGTCCGCGCCCGCCGGGTGGCCCTCGGCACCAACATCTTCCCGAACCTGGTCAGGCGCGTCCGCTCGTACACCGTCCCGGTCTACGACTACGCGCTGATGACCGAGCCGCTCACCGCCGACCAGCTGGCGTCCATCGGCTGGAAGAACCGCCAGGGCCTCGGCGACTCGGCCAACCAGTTCCACTACTTCCGGCTGTCCGCCGACAACCGGATCCTGTGGGGCGGCTACGACGCGATCTACCCGTACGGCGGGCGGATGAACGCCGAGCACGACGACCGCCCCGAGACGTACGCCAAGCTCGCCGGGCACTTCTTCACCTGCTTCCCACAGCTGGAGGGCGTCCGTTTCTCCCACGCCTGGGGCGGCGCGATCGACACCTGCTCGCGGTTCTCGGCGTTCTTCGGCAGCGCCCACGGGGGCAAGGTCGCCTACGCGGCGGGCTATACGGGCCTCGGTGTGGGCGCCACCCGGTTCGGCGCGGACGTGATGCTCGACCTGCTGGCGGGGGAGCGCACCGAACGGACCGAGCTGGAGATGGTCCGCCGGAAGCCGCTGCCGTTCCCGCCCGAGCCTTTCGCGTGGACCGGCATCGCGCTCACCAAGTGGTCGCTGGCACGGGCGGACACGCACGGCGGCCGGCGCAATCTGTGGCTGAAGACGATGGACAAACTGGGCCTCGGCTTCGACAGCTGATGGCACGCGCTCCGGACGCGACCCGGCGGCGTACGTCGTTCACCGGTCGTGTGTGCTGAATTTCTGTCAATTGGTTGCCGGAACCCGCGTAATGACCGGCCAGGACCTCCCTCTCCGCTGTGACGCGACCAGCGTCGACACGAGAGGGAGGTTCCGTCATGACAGGGCCCAAGGCGGCGGTCGAGTGGCTGGCATCCGTGGCTCCGGATCCCGAGGCCTGCCGCTGGGAGTGGGAGCGCAATCCCCGCGGGATCGCGCTGCTGCCGGCGGGAAGGGCCTGGGACGTCCTCATTCTGCCGGGCGAACTCGGCTATCCGACCCTCGACGTACTGACCCGGGTGATCGACCAACCCGGGCCGGTGCTCGTCGACTTCGGCGACGCCCGGATGGGCTTCTTCGTGCCCGCGGGCACCGCGGCCCGGTGGCTCGGCACGGGGGTGCGCACGGCGGGCCACGGCACCTGGATCGTGGTGCCGTACCCGGGGCGGTCGACCGGCGGGGTCCGGTGGCTGGTCCCGCCGGACGGCTCGGGCACGCTCACCGACCCGGCCCTGCTCGAACTGGCCATGCACGAAGCCGCGGCGGGCCTCGCCGGGAACCAGGACAGGCGGCGGTGAGGAGCCGGGCTCGGCGGCGGCGGGGACCGGGTTCGGCGATGGTGAGGGGTCGAGATCGGCGGCGGTGTGGGCCGGGTTCGGTGGCGGTGAGGGGTCGAGATCGGCGGCGGTGTGGGCCGGGTTCGGCGGCGGTGAGGGGTCGAGATCGGTGACGGTGTGGACCGGGTTCGGCGGCGTTGAGGACCGGGTTCGGCGATGGTGAGGGGTCGGGATCGGTGGCGGTGAGGGCCGGGTTCGGAGGCGGTGAGGGGTCGGGATCGGTGACCGTCCGGAGGGCGGTCCGGTGAGCTTCCGAAGTCCGGGACGGTGGTCGTCCGAACTCCGTTGCCTGTCGGAGGGCTTGACAACCGAATTGGTCTGGACCAAGTTGGGCGCGCTCCATCCTCCAACTCCCCCATGCCCGGAGGCAATCGTGGACCGCACCAGACACAACAGACCGTTCGTGCACGGTCGCCGAACCCTGCTCGCCGTGTGCACGGCCACCGCCCTGGCCGCACCCGGCATGGTCGCGCTCTCGTCGGTCGCCCGCGCGGCCGACGCGGACCTCGCCAGGAACGGCGGATTCGAGTCGGGCCTGAGCGGCTGGACCTGTACGGCGGCGAGCACCGTCAATTCTCAGGTTCGGAGCGGTAGTTCGGCGCTGATGGCGACCCCGGCCGGCAGCGACTACGCACAGTGCTCGCAGACCGTGACCGTGAAGCCCGACGCGCAGTACACCCTCTCCGGCTACGTCCGGGGCAGTTACATCTACCTCGGCGCGACCGGCACCGGTACGACCGACGTCAGTGCATGGACCCCGTCCGCGGCCGACTGGCAGCAGTTGAGCACGACTTTCCGCACCGGCGCCGCCACCACCCAGGTCACGATCTACACGCACGGCTGGTACGGCACCGGCACCTACTACGCCGACGACCTCTCGCTGACCGGCCCCGGCGTCGACGCGGGGCAGCCGCCGGCCGCGCCCACCGGACTGACGGTCGGCACGGTCACTTCCTCGGCGGTCGGCCTGTCCTGGACGGCGGTGCCCGGCGCGACCGGCTACGCCGTGTACCGCGACGGTGTGAAGGTCCAGACGGCCACCGCCAACTCGACGACCGTGAGCGGTCTGTCCGCCTCCACCGCGTACTCCTTCCAGGTCGCGGCGACGAACATCGCGGGCGAGTCGGCGAAGTCGGCCACGGTCACCGCGACCACCTCAGCCGGCTCCGGCGGGGGCGGCGGAGGCTCCTCCGACCTGCCCGCCCACGCCCTCGTCGGCTACCTGCACGCGAGCTTCGCCAACGGCGCCGGCTACACGCGCATGGCCGACGTACCCGACAGCTGGGACGTCATCGACCTGGCCTTCGGCGAACCGACCTCCGTCACCTCGGGCGACATCCGCTTCAACCGCTGCCCGGTCACCGAGTGCGCCACGGTGGAGAGCGACGCCGACTTCAAGGCCGCGATCAAGGCCAAACAGGCGGCCGGCAAGAAGGTGCTGATCTCGATCGGCGGCCAGAACGGCCAGGTCCAGCTCACCACCACGGCCGCCCGCGACACCTTCGTCTCCTCGGTCTCGAAGATCATCGACACCTACGGCCTGGACGGCCTGGACATCGACTTCGAGGGCCACTCGCTCTCCCTGGACGCGAGCGACACGAACTTCAAGAGCCCGACCACCCCGGTGATCGTCAACCTCATCTCGGCCCTGAAGACACTGAAGGCCAAGTACGGCTCGAAGTTCGTGCTGAGCATGGCTCCGGAGACCTTCTTCGTCCAGCTCGGATACCAGTACTACGGCACCGGGAAGTGGGGCGGCCAGGACCCGCGCGCCGGCGCCTACCTCCCGGTGATCTACGCCCTGCGCGACGACCTGACCCTGCTGCACGTCCAGGACTACAACTCGGGCTCGATCATGGGCCTCGACAACCAGTACCACTCCATGGGCGGCGCCGACTTCCACATCGCGATGACCGACATGCTGCTGACCGGCTTCCCGGTGGCGGGCGACGCGAACAACGTCTTCCCGCCCCTGCGCCCCGACCAGATCGCCATCGGCATGCCCGCCACCACCAACGCCGGCAACGGCTATGTGGCCCCGGCCGAGGTCACCAAGACCCTCGACTGCCTCACGAAGAAGGCCAACTGCGGCTCGTACGCGACCCATGGCACCTGGCCGGGCCTGCGCGGCCTGATGACGTGGTCGGTCAACTGGGACCGGTTCGGAGGCTGGGAGTTCTCGCGGAACTTCGACGCGTACTTCGGCTGACGTACAGCCCCAGGCTGTACAGCAGCACAGCGCAGAGGCACCAACTGGCCACCACGTCCAGTGGCCAGTGGTAGCCGCGCCGGACCAGGCCGAAGGCCACGCACGCGTTCACGGCCACACAGACGCTCAGCAGTGCGCCACGCGCGCCCGCGGTGCGGAGCAGGGGGAGGAGGAGCAGCGTCGCGGCGCCGTACGCGATGAAGGCGGTGGCGGTGTGCCCCGAGGGATAGAAGCCGGTGCCGGGTCCCATGACCGGGGGGCCCGGCCGGGCGACGAGGTTCTTCAGCGGCACGATCACCGCGGGGACGAGGGCCATCAGGACCGCGGCGGCGGCCGGGGGCAGCCACCATCGGTCCAGACCGGTGGCGCGGCCCCGCCGGGCGACGTACATCAGCGCCAGGACGAGCACCGGAACCGCCACCTGGATGTTGCCGAGGTCGGCGAGCAGTTCGGAGAACCGGTCCGGGTGGACGAGGGCGCCGCTCAGCCGCTCGTCCAGGCTCACGAGCGGGCCGCCCGCCATGACCTGCCAGGTGATGAGCACGAAGCAGAGGGCGGGCAGGCCGAACAGGAGGGGCGTGCGGGGCATGGGGGACAGCCTGCCATTGTCCGACGCTGTCGCGGCACCACATGCCTGCCACATCGGGCTGAAGAGCGGGCCCGGCGGAGGAAGGGGAAGAAGGAGGTTCGGCCGCCCCGGAACAGGGGGGGGTGGTTCCGAGGCGGCCGTCCGGACCGGAATGCCGCGCGCCCCGGGGGGTTTGGGGCGGGCGACCGTCCGATCGTGAGGAGAACCGGAGCCGGAAGCTCCGGGTGTGTGCGCGAGGGCACGACCAGGGCGAGGCCGGGGAAGCCTCGGCCCGGTGTCACCCACAGTCCCCTGTGGGCGGTGTATCGCTGATCTGGTTAGAACCTACGGCAGGGGGTGCGGCTCCGACAGGCGGAATCGCGTCCCGTCATGCACCTCGCACACCTTCTTCACACGCCCCGACCCGGAACGCCGCAGCACCGGAACCCGAGCGGAATCCGCCCGCGGGCGGTTTCCCGGGTTCCGGTGCTGCGGTGCCTCGGGCGTCAGATGCGCGAGAAGGCCTGCTCGATGATGTCGAGACCCTCGTTCAGGAGGTCCTCGCCGATGACCAGCGGGGGCAGGAAGCGGAGGACGTTGCCGTAGGTGCCACAGGTCAGGACCAGCAGGCCCTCCTGGTGGCAGGCCTTGGCGAGCGCGCCGGCCGCCTCCGGGTTCGGCTCCTTGGTGGCGGGGTCCTTGACCAGCTCGATCGCGATCATGGCGCCGCGCCCGCGTACCTCGCCGATGATGTCGAACTTCTCGGCCATGGCGCCGAGGCGGGTCTTCATGACCGACTCGATGTTCTTCGCCTTGGCGTTGAGGTCGAGCTCCTTCATCGTCTCGATCGCGCCGAGCGCACCGGCGCAGGCCACCGGGTTGCCGCCGTAGGTGCCGCCCAGGCCGCCGGAGTGCGCGGCGTCCATGATCTCGGCGCGGCCCGTCACGGCGGCGAGCGGCAGGCCGCCCGCGATGCCCTTGGCGGTGGTGATCAGGTCCGGGACGATGCCCTCGTCCTCGCAGGCGAACCACTGGCCGGTACGGCAGAAGCCGGACTGGATCTCGTCCGCGACGAAGACGATGCCGTTGTCCTTGGCGAACTGGCTGATGGCCGGCAGGAAGCCCTTCGCGGGCTCGATGAAGCCGCCCTCGCCGAGCAGCGGCTCGATGATGATCGCGGCGACGTTGTCGGCGCCGATCTGCTTGTTGATCATGTCGATGGCCTGGGCGGACGCCTCGGCACCGGCGTTCTCCGGGCCCGTCAGCCAGCGGTAGCCGTAGGCGACCGGCACGCGGTAGACCTCGGGCGCGAACGGGCCGAAGCCGTTCTTGTACGGCATGTTCTTGGCGGTCAGCGCCATCGTGAGGTTCGTACGGCCGTGGTAGCCGTGGTCGAAGACGACGACGGCCTGGCGCTTGGTGTACGCGCGGGCGATCTTGACGGCATTCTCGACGGCCTCGGCACCCGAGTTGAACAGGGCGGACTTCTTGGCGTGGTCGCCCGGGGTCAGCTCGGCGAGCGCCTCGGCGACGGCGACGTACCCCTCGTACGGCGTGACCATGAAGCAGGTGTGGGTGAAGTCCTGCAGCTGGGCGGAGGCCCGGCGTACGACGGCCTCGGCGCTCGCGCCGACCGACGTCACGGCGATGCCGGAGCCGAAGTCGATGAGGCGGTTGCCGTCGACGTCCTCGATGATCCCGCCGCCGGCGCGCGTGGTGAAGACAGGGAGCACCGACCCCACACCGGCCGCGACCACGGCGATGCGTCGGGCCTGCAGCTCCTGCGACTTCGGGCCGGGAATGGCGGTGACGACGCGGCGCTCCTGCGGAAGTGCGGTCATGAGGGGCTCCCTGATGATCTTGCGAACCGGACGGTCCCCGGCGAACGCGGGGTGGTCCGGGCGGGGGGTTTTCGGACGCTTGCCTTCTTTCTTCGCAGGCTAGAGCCGAGGAGGGGGGGTCGGCATGCGCCATGTGGGCGTTGTCGGAGGATTCGGTTGTCCGCGGTGGACATAGAGGGGCCGGCGCCGGGTGGTCCGCCGCCGCGGCCGGCCCGGCCGTGTAAACGGTGAACTCGCCCCGCAGGACCACTAGATTGGCCTGAGAGCGACAAGCGGACTGGCTGGTCAGGGGGGCGCACACGATGGACTTCGACGGTACGCGCGACGCACGTGGCACGCACGATCCCGTGCCTCGTCCGGCCGCACCCCCCGGGGTCCCCGCTGTTCCCGGCGGTGCTCCGCCCAGGCCCTCGGGGCCGCCGCCCGTGCCCGGTCAGGCGCCGGCGCCCCGGCCGGCCGTGCGTGACTGGCTCAACGTGCCCCGCCCCGACGCCGCACTGGGGATCTGGCGGTACGGATACGTCGCCCCCCGGGCGACGAAGGAGCGGAAGCGGCTCGCCTCCGTGACGATCGTCGGCCTGGTGATCCCCTTGGTGCTCGGGCTCATCGTCTGGTCCTTGTGGCGCCGGGGGAACGTTCCCTATCAGCTGGTCGTGCTGAAACTGTTCACGCCGGACGACTGGTGGTGGGGCGGGACGACGTCCCCGAAGTCCTGGCAGGGTGTGGATGCCATCGTCGTCTACGACGGCCTCTTCTTCGGCGCGCTGATCTACGCGATGGGCCGTCTCGGGAGCTGGCGCGAGGTCGCCCACCACTTCGTCGTCCGGCGCGCGCAACCCGGCCGGGCCGTCATCGCGGCCCTGGCGGCCCTGCTGACCCTGACGTTCGTCTGGCCGGACGCCTTTCCGGGTATCGGGTGGGACCCCCTGCCGATCGTCAATCCGGTGCTGTCCCTCGTGGCGCTGATCGCCGGCGGCGACGAGGTGTTCCAGTCGCTGACTCTCAGCTATGGCGTCTACACGCTGATCACCGTGCTGGTCCTGCTGCCCTTCGCCAAGCTGGGCGGATGGTGGCCGCTGGCCAAGGAGCGGTTTGCCTCCCGGCCGGCTCCAGCCGGTACGCCGGCGTCCTCGGCCGAGCCCTCGGAGGCGTCCGGCCCTCCCGCCGAGTGGCCCGAACTGAGGGCGACCGGACAGCACAAAGCGGCGGAACTCCTGTCCTCCGAGGTGCTGACCGGCCGTATGAACGACGTGGACTGCGCGAGGATCCTGCGTGCCTGGACCTCGGCGAAGCGGGACGGACAGCTCGCCGTCTTCAGCGACACCGTGCTCCGGCGGGGCGCCGCCGCCTGGACCCATCCGTCCGGAGCCCGCGATCTGCCCTCCCGCGCCGCCTCGCACGACCTGCTCGCGGCCCAGGTACGGCTCGGCCGGTGGGTCGCCCGGGAGCGCACTCCGCTCGCCTACTCCGGCGCGGGTGCCGCCCTCGACCCGGCGACACTCGGCACCTCGCTCCTCGCGGTCGGACCGGCGGGTTCCGGGAAGACCCGCCACCTCGTACGGCCCGTCGTCGAATCGCTCGGGCTGCAGGCCCTCACCGCGCGGTGCGCCGTCGTCGTCGTGGCGGCCGCCGGGACGCCGGTCGGCCCGGACACGTCGTACGACGTCGTCGTGAAGCTCGGCAATCCCGAGTCGGTCCATGACCTGGACCTGTACGCCGACTCCGACGACCCCGACGAAGCCGCCGCGTTTCTCGCCGAAGGCCTGGTCGGGAGCGTCGACGGCGTCGACGTCCGGCGCGCCGCCACCGCCCTCGCCCAGCTCCTCGGTCCCTACCGGGCCGTGTACGGCACGTTCCCGACGGTTCCCGTGCTGCGCGAACTGCTCGAAGGAGTGCCCGCGGTACTGGAACCGTTGCGGCAAGGCCTGTCGACCGGTGAGCACCCCGCGATGCTCCGTGAACTCGAAGCGCGGCTGCGGCAGAAGGGCGGCTCGAACGACCCCGGCCCGGTTCTGGCCGACCGGCTGGCCCTGCTGGACCGGCCCGTCTTCGCGGACTTCTTCGGAGCGGGCGGGAGCGCCCGGCCCTTCTCGCTCCGGGCGGTCGCCCATCATCCGCTGCGCGTCCGGATCGATCTCCCGGAACGCGGGTACGAAGAGGCGTCCCAGCTGATCACCCGGCTGCTGCTCGCCCAGTTCGCCGCCGTCGTCCGCGGCGGCGAGCGCAGGCACTTCGCCTGCCTGGTGCTCGACGACGCGACGGGGGCGCTGACCGCCGAGACGGTCCGGCGCATTCAGGGCTTCCGAGCGCAGAACGCGGGAGTGGTCCTCGCCCTGCGGACCATCGGGGACATCCCCGAGGCCTTGCACGGGCCGCTGTACGGGGCGGTGGGCTGCCGCATGGCCTTCTCCGGCGTCACGACCTGGGACGGTGGGCGCTTCGCCGAGTCCTGGGGTACCGAGTGGGTCGAGGCGCGCGATGTGGCCCAGCACACCGTTTTCGCCGATCAGCCCATGACCCGCGCCATTCACGCGCTGCGCAAGCTGGTGACCGGCAAGGCGGTGACCACGGACGCCGTCACCCTGCGTCAGGTAGAGCGGGAGCGCTGGTCCGCGTCCGAACTGGCCCACGCGGTGCCGCCCGGGCACGCGGTGCTGTCCCTGACCAGCGTGAAGGGCGAACACACCCCGCCGCTGCTGGTGGACCTGCGCGGCTGACCCGCACCACCAGGCATGATGTATCGGGCAGACGTATGGATATACGGACCCACTGACCAGGGTGTATGGACAGGAACGCACACGGCGACCGTACGGTGAGGCAGAATCGACATAGGCCGTTCATACGCGGCGGCCAAAAGATCACAGAGATCACACCGACCTGAAGGCCTCATGCCCCCCACGCTCGCCTCGCTCGTCCACCACTCCGCGCTCAAGCTCACGGTGCGTGCGGGCGAGGACCGCCTGGACGTGCCGGTCCGCTGGGCACATGTCAGCGAGCTCGCCGACCCCGTGCCGTACATGGAGGGCGGGGAGCTGCTGCTGATCACCGCGCTCAAGCTGGACGCGGACGATCCCGACACCATGCGGCGCTACGTGAAGCGGCTGGCCGGTGCCGGAGTCGTCGGGATCGGCTTCGCCGTCGGGGTCAACTACGACGAGATCCCGAAGGCGCTCGTCGACGCGGCCGGGGAGGAGGGGCTGCCGCTCCTCGAAGTACCCCGGCGTACGCCCTTCCTCGCCATCAGCAAGGCCGTGTCCGCCGCCATCGCCGCGGATCAGTACCGGGCCGTCACCGCCGGGTTCGCCGCACAGCGCGAACTCACCAAGCAGGCGCTGAACGACGGACCGGAAGGGCTGCTCGGCGCGCTCGCCGGACAGGTCGACGGATGGGCGGCGCTCTACGACGCGTCCGGCGCCGTCGTCGCCACCGCGCCGGACTGGGCGGGGCGCCGGGCCGCCCGGCTCACCCCGGACGTGGAGCGGCTGCGCGAGCGGCCCGCACCCGCGAGCTCGGTGGTGGGCGGCGAGGACCGCGTCGAACTGCACTCCCTCGGAACGGGACGCAGGCCGCGCGCCGCGCTCGCCGTGGGGACCGCCGGAGCCCTCGGCACCGCCGAGCGCTACGCCGTGCACTCGGCGATCGCCCTGCTGACACTCACCACGGAACGCTCGCGGTCCCTGCACGCCGCCGAACAGCGGATCGGCGCGGCCGTGCTGGGGATGCTGCTCGCCGGGGAGCCCGACCACGCGCGCGCCGTCGCCGGGGACCTGTACGGCGAACTGCTCGACGCGCCCTTCCGGCTGATCATCGCCGAGTCGGTGTCCGCGTCGGCCGGGCGGGCGCACGCCGACGGGCACGCGCGCGTCGGCGCCGCCGCGCCCTCCAAGACCGCCGTCGCCGTGCCCGGCGTCAACGGCGATCCGCTGGGCGGCCTCGCCGAGGTCGTCGAATCCGCCGCCGCGCGTTCGGGGGAGTCCGTGCTCGTCGTGCCCGACGGGGAGCGGCTCGTCGTCCTCGCCGTGGACGGCGGCGCCGCGGTCGCCGCCTGCGGGGACTACGCCGTGGTGCTGGAGTCGGCGCGGGCCGTCCCGCGCGAGCAGCCCGCCGGGGCCTCCGGGGACGACGCCGAACTCGTTGTGGGGCTCTCGGCCCCCGCCGGCCCGATCGCCGCCCGCGCTGCCTACAAGCAGGCCGAACAGGCCCTGTCCGTCGCCCGGCGGCGGGGCCGGTTCCTCGTCGAGCACGAGGAACTGGGGGCCGGTTCCGTGCTGCCGCTGCTCGCGGACGACGCGGTGCGGGCGTTCGCGGACGGGCTCCTGCGGGCGCTCCACGAGCACGACGCCACCGGGCGCGGAGACCTGGTCGCCTCGCTGCGGGCGTGGCTGTCGCGCCACGGTCAGTGGGACGCGGCGGCCGCCGATCTGGGGGTCCACCGGCACACACTGCGCTACCGGATGCGCAGGGTCGAGGAGATCCTCGGCCGATCGCTGGACGATCCCGACGTCCGGATGGAACTCTGGCTGGCCCTGAAGGCCACGACCGCGACGGGGGAGTGAACCGACTCCGCCGCTGAGGGCAGCTCGCTCAGGTATGCGTGAGCCGTGAGCCGTGAGCCGTGGGGCACGGTTGCCCCGGTGACCTGCCCGCGCGGGTTACCGGTCCCCCCAGCCCCGACCGCCTTCGGGTGACTTGGACGATCAGGCCAAACCGGTGTACCCCGCCCTCCGACTGCTACGCACCGGACAAACCACCGGCGGTGTTCCCGGCCCTACCGTGGACGGGAAAGCACAGCACCACCAGAAACACCCCGTCGTCACCCCCCTCGTCGTCACCCCCACTATGGAAGGGCCGGGACTCGCACATGCCCCAGGAAAAGATTGTGGGGGCCGCCCACGCCTTCTGGCTCGCCGGCCGCCAGGCCACCGGTGAGACCACCTTCGACGTCACCTCGCCGTGGGACGGCCGGGTCGTCGGTCAGGTCAGCGTGCCCACCGAGGCCCAGGTCGAAGAGGCCGTGGCCGCCGCGTACGCCGTGCGCGACGAGTTCGCCGCCACCCCGGCCCACGTACGCGCCGCAGCCCTCGACCATGTCTCGCGCCGCCTCGCCGAGCGCACCGAGGAGATCGCGCAGCTCATCTCCGCCGAGAACGGCAAGCCGATCAAGTGGGCCCGGGGCGAGGTCGGCCGCGCGGTGTCCGTGTTCCGCTTCGCAGCGGAGGAGGCCCGCCGCTTCAACGGCGGCGAGGCGCAGCGCCTCGACACCGACCCGGGTGGTCAGGGCCGGCTCGCCCTCACGCGCCGCTTCCCCAAGGGTGTCGTCCTCGGTATCGCGCCCTTCAACTTCCCGCTCAACCTGTGCGCCCACAAGGTCGCCCCGGCCATCGCCGCGGGTGCCCCGATCATCCTGAAGCCGGCGCCCGCGACCCCGCTGTCCGGCCTGATCATCGGTGACCTGCTGGCCGAGACCGACCTCCCGGCCGGTTCGTGGAGCATCCTGCCGGTCGCCAACGACAAGATGCCCGCCCTGGTCCAGGACGAGCGCCTTCCGGTCATCTCCTTCACCGGTTCCGAGACCGTCGGTTACGCGATCATGGACTCGGTGCCGCGCAAGCACTGCACCCTGGAGCTGGGCGGCAACGGCGCGGCCGTCGTCCTCGCCGACTTCGCGAGCGACGCGGACCTGGACTGGGCCGCGACCCGGATCGCGACCTTCTCCAACTACCAGGGCGGCCAGTCCTGCATCTCGGTGCAGCGCGTGATCGCGGACGCGGCGGTGTACGAGCGGCTGCTGCCGCGCATCGTCGCCGCCGTCGAGGCCCAGGTCACCGGCGACCCGTCCGACGACACGACGGATGTCGGCCCGCTGGTCAGCGAGGCCGCCGCCGAGCGCGTCGAGTCGTGGGTGGACGAGGCCGTCGCGGCCGGCGCCACGCTGCTCACCGGCGGCAAGCGCGACGGTGCCTCCTACGCGCCGACCGTCCTCGCCGACGTGCCGGCCGACGTCACGATCTCCTGCGAGGAGGTCTTCGGACCGGTCCTCACCGTGCAGAGGGTGGAGGGCGAGGCCGCTGCCTTCGCCGCCGCCAACAGCTCCAAGTACGGCCTCCAGACAGGTGTGTTCACGCACGATCTGCAGACCGCGTTCCGCGCGCACCGCGCCCTGGAGGTGGGCGGCGTCGTGATCGGCGACGTGCCGTCCTACCGCGCCGACCAGATGCCGTACGGCGGTGCGAAGCAGTCCGGCGTCGGCCGCGAGGGCGTCAAGTTCGCGATGGACGACTACACGTACGAGCGCGTGCTGGTGCTGACGGGCCTCGCCCTCTGACGCAGACCTCACCGAAACCGACGGCCGGAGCCCACTGTGCGGGGGCTCCGGCCGTCGGCGTGTCCGGCGGTCCGAGCGCAGGGCTTCGCCCGCGCGCTTCGGTTCCACGCCGGCGACTCGCGAGCCACGGTCGCCGCGCTCACACGGGCCCGCACAGACCCGTCGCTCCGCCGGAATGGGCCCACGTGAGTCGGACCTGGACAAAAAAAGACCCCGTCCCGGACAACACGGGACAGGGTCTTCGCAGAGCGCCGGGCAGGCCTTGCACCTGCATTTCCCCGCAGGAAGCGGGGCGTCTTTCCTTGGACCACCAACGCATCGCGAACCGGCGTGACCTCCGCCGATCTGCTGAAGATCATATTAGCGCACGGCCCGGAAGGAGCAAACACCCCAGCCGTCCCTCTGTCAGGACGTGACCGAAAACGGCATGTCTAGTGAGAATCGTTTTCAGCTAAGGTCGCCAGAGAAGGGGCCCGGCACCGATGCCTTCCGGTGCCGGACCCCTGTGCCGGCTCCTCCGGACCCTCAGCCGGAGAAGCCGACGTGCGCGAGCCGGACGGGGCCGCGCAGTCTGAGGTGGACGTCGTGCACACCAGTGGCGGTGAACGCGCTGGTGAGGGTGCGGTAGTCGTAGGGCCCCTGCGTTCCACTCGCCGTGAGTTCGGCGACCGACCTGCCGTCCGGCGACGGTTCGGCCACCGGAGCAACGCTTGGTGGCGCATCGGCGACCGGCGCACTGCCTGACGGCTGTTCGGCGACCGACGGGCCGTTCGGCTGGAGCCCAGGGGTCGACAGGTCGCCCTTCGGCTGGAGCCCAGGGGTCGACAGGTCACCCTTCGGCTGGAGCCCAGGGGTCGACAGGTCACCCCTTGGCTGGAGCCCAAGGGCCGACAGGTCGCCCTTCGGCTGGAGCCCGAAGGGCGCGAGGCCGCCGTCCAGGAAGATTTCGACCGCCCCCTCGCCCGCCGCCTCGATGACGACCCCGGTGACGCCCTCGCCGAAGTCGCAGTCCAGGTAGAGAAGTTCGCCCGTGCCGCCGTTCGCCGGGGTCACCGCGTCGCCCGCCGCCTTCGTGTGGTCGACGATGACGGTGTTTCGCTGCTCGTCGAAGTCGGCGCCGTTCAGGCCGCGTTCGCGGACCGGGCGGGGAGTACCCGGTTCGCCTTCGAGTTCGACGGTCGCGCCGAGCCGGATGTCCTCGCTGGACGCGCCGACCAGCAGCTCGTACGCGCCCGGCTCCAGGCGCCGCCGGCCGTGGGCCACGTCCCAGAACTCCAGCGCGGAGAGCGGGAGTTCGAAGGAGACGGCGGTCGAGGCGCCCGGGGTGAGGCGGACCCGGCGGTGTTCCGCCAGTTCGCGGCGCGGGCGGGGTACGGACGGAGCGACCGCGCGGGTGTAGAGCTGGACGACCTCGTCGGCGGTCGCGGTCGCAGTGTTGGTGACGGTGCAGGAGACCGTCAGCGCGGCTGCTTCTCTGCGGACTTGAAGGTCCGCGTAGGTGAACGAGGCGTAGGACAGGCCGTGTCCGAAGGGGAACAGCGGAGTCCCATCGAAGTAGAGATAGGTCTGCCGTCCGCCGATCACGTCGTAGTCGAGCAGGCCGGGAAGGTCGTCGTCGCCGGCGTACCAGGTCTGCGGGAGGCGGCCCGCGGGGGAGACGTCCCCGGCGAGGACGCGGGCCAGCGCGGTGCCCGCCGCCTGGCCGCCGTGCGCTGTCCAGAGCATGGCGGGCAGATCGGCGTGGTCGACCGCGTACGGGTAGGCGGAGACCAGGGCCAGCACCGTGTCCGGGTTCGCGGCGCGGGCGGCACGCAGCAGCCGCTCCTGATGGGAGGGCAGCCGCAGCGTCGTACGGTCCTCGGTCTCGCGGCCGTTGATGTGCGGGTCGTTGCCCGCGACGACGAGGACCACGTCGGCCGAGGCGGCGGCGCGGGCCACCGCGTCCTCACCGCGTTCGCCGAACTCCAGCTCGAAGATCTCGGCGTTCCCGGTGTCCTCCTCGGCAACCTTCACACCGTCGGCGGCGACAGAGACGTACCTGCCCGTCCCCAGGTGCTTCAGGAGGTGGCCGTTCTCATGGGATGCGGAGGGTTCCAGCCGGAAGGTCTCCTGGACGACCCAGCCGCCCGGCTGGTCGGCGGAGGCGCGGACGAAACCGTCGTCGGCGACGGAGAGATACCGGCCGTCGGGGGCGCGCAGGGTGAGGATCCCCTCGCCCCAGTCGATCAGCGCCAGTTCGGTGCCGAAGGCGTCGGCGGTCAGCGGAGGCAGGTCCGTGCGCCCCGCGAGCAGCGCCGGGTCGAGCGCGCCCTCGGCGCCGCGCACCTCCTCCGAGGCGCCCTTGCGCACTTCCTCCGCCGCGTCATCGGCGGCCGGAACCGCGAGATACCCGCCGGACGACGCCCGCAGACGTACGCGGTCCACGCCCTCGGCGAAGTCCACGCGCTCGGCGCCGAAGCGCTCGTACAGGCCCTCCAGCGGGGTCGAACGGTGGATGAGCGTGCCGCTGTACCAGTCGAGCTTGCACTCGTCGGCCAACAGGCCGACGACGGCGACCCGGACGCCGGGGCGCAGCGGCAGCAGACCGTCGTTCTTGAGCAGGACGATCGCCTGCTCCGCGGTTTCCAGGGCGAGCGCGCGGTGGGCCGGCGTGTCGAAGGCGTCGGTGCCGGCGTACGGGTCGAGGCCCGGGTCGAACTCGCCCAGCCGGAAACGCACGGCGAGCTGGCGGCGGACCGCGGTGTCGACGTCGGCCTCGGTCAGCAGGCCCCGCTCCAGGGCGCCCCGGAGGCGTCCGGCGATCCGCGAGCCGTCCGAGCCGTGGTCGGTGAAGCTGTCGACGCCGGCGAGGAGGGCGGCGGCGGTGGCTTCCTCGTGGGTGTCGAAGTAGTGCTCGGAGTCGACCAGGTTGGAGGGCGCTCCCGCGTCCGAGCAGACCAGCAGCTCCTGGTCGGTCCAGGCCCGCAGGTGCTCGCGCAGATACGGCGAGACATGGTTGGGGCGGCCGTTGACCAGGTTGTAGGCGGGCATCACCCCGGCGACGGCGCCCGCCAGGACTGTGGTGCGGAAGGCGCGCAGATCGTACTCGTGCAGCACGCGCGGGCGGACGGACGAGGACGAGGTGTCCCTGCTCGTCTCGTTGTTGTGCGCGAGCCAGTGCTTGAGGACCGGCGCGGTGCGCCAGTAGGCCGGATGATCGCCGCGCAGACCGCGGGTGTACGCGGTGGCGATGGCGGAGGTGAGCCCCGGGTCCTCCGAGTAGCCCTCCTCGTTGCGGCCCCACAGCGGGTGGCGCAGCAGATTGACCGTGGGGGACCAGACGTTGAGGCCCACGCGGTCGTCGCGGGCGCGCATCGCGCGGATCTCCGACGAGACTGCCTCCCCGACCCGGCGCACGAGATCCTCGTTCCAGGTCGCGCCGAGCCCGACGGCCTGCGGGAACACCGTCGCCGGACCCATCCAGGCGACCCCGTGCAATGCCTCCTGACCGGTGCGGAAGGCCCGCACTCCGAGCCGCTCGACGGCGGGCGCGAACTGGTGCAGGAACGCGATCCGTTCGTCGAGGGTGAGCCGCGCCAGCAGGTCGTCGATGCGCTTCGCGAACGGCAGGCTCGCGTCACGGAAGGGCGGCATGGGTGGCGTCTCTGCGGTCACGTGGTGATCCCTTTGCGGTGGAGCGGCGGCGTACTTTCGAAGCGCTTCGATGCTCGATCGACCGAGGGGTGGGTGTCAAGACGCCCGGGCGCAACACCTTCGTTTCTCGCCAGTGATGTCAAGTGCCAGGCGGAGCACCTCTCTTGCGTGACACCTCCGAGGAATCTTGGGATCGACCCTTGTGCACCCCCAGGCGTTCACTTAACCTCGCAGCAACATCGAAGCGCTTCGATTGACGGGCTTCCCTCCTCGGAGGGCACAGTCCTCCGAGGACCGCTTCAGCTCAGGCAGATCCACTCAAGACACCGCAGCCGACGGCTCCACCGCCGGGTGTCCTGCTGTGCGCCATGAAGGGTTGACGCAATGACGCCGAACTCCGCCACCTCCGCCCCCAGCCGGAGAAGCTTCCTCGCCTCCACTGCGGTCGCAGCGGCCGCCGTGGCCGGCGGAATGCCCCTGCTCACCGCCTGCGGCGGCGGACAGGACGGCAACAAGGACGGCACCACCTCGGGGAAGGACGCCCAGAAGATCCTTCCGACGTTCGTGGCGTCGAGCGTCGTCACACCCGACCTCCCCTCGAAGAACGGATCAGCGGCGGGCTTCACACAACCGATCGACCTGGGCGCGCTGAAGACCGCCGTCCCGAAGAAGCTCGGCGGCGGCAGCGATCTGAAGATCATGTCGCCGTTCTGGGGCAGCCCGCCGGCCGACGACAACGCGTACTACACGGCCATGAACGAGGCCATCGGCATCAAGGCGACCTGGCAGAACCAGGACGGCAACACCTATGACGAGAAGCTGGGCGCGATCCTCGCCTCCAGCGACATCCCGGACGTGGTGGTCGTCCCCGGCTGGAACCTGAACGGCAAGATACCGAGCGCGATCAACGCCAAGTTCGCCGACCTCGGCCCGTATCTGTCCGGCGACAAGGTCAAGGACTACCCGAACCTCGCGGCCGTACCGACCGACGCCTGGCAGCGTTCCATCTTCGGCGGCCTGCTGCGCGCGATCCCGATGCCGGCCTCGTACGTCACGAACATCGCGGCCTTCTACCGCAAGGACATCTTCGCCAAGAAGGGCTACACGCTGCCCAAGTCGCCCGACGAGTTCCTGTCCTGGGCGAAGGAGGCCACCGACGCCAAGGCGAAGGTGTGGGCCTGCGACGACCTGAAGTGGACGGCCTTCAACATCTACGGCGTCCTCAACGGCAGCGACAAGGCGCTGTGGTGGGACCTGAGGGACGGCAAGCTGGTCAACCGGATCGAGACCGCCGAGTACCTCGAAGCCCTGGAGTGGACACGCAAGCTGTACGCGGCGGGGGTCGTCCACCCCGACGCCAAGGCCGTCAAGGGCGACGCGTCCAACCGGTTCACCGCGGGCCAGTCGCTCGTCTTCAACGGCGACCTGTCCTACTGGTACGGCTCGACGGCCGAACAGCGCACCCAGAAGACGGACTTCGAGATGGGCGCGTTCGACATCTTCGGCCCCGACGGCGGGAACCCCACCCTCTGGGCGACCCAGCCCGCGGGCATCTTCACCTTCGTCAGCAAGAAGGCGTCCAAGCAGCAGATCAAGGACTTCCTCGCGCTCGCCGACTTCTGCGCCGCCCCGTACGGCACCAAGGAGTACATGCTCACGGTGTACGGCGTCGAGGGCACCGACTACACGGTCAAGAACGGCCTGCCCACCAAGACCACCAAGGGCACCAACGAGGTCAACGGCGCCTACGACTACACCGGCGACCCGGCCGCCTACCTCGCCCACCCCGATCTGCCGGAGATCGCCAAGCTCCAGGTCGAGTGGCAGCAGCGCATGGGCGCCTTCACCAAGAAGTCCTCCTTCTACGGGCTGACCATCACCGAGCCCAACCGGTGGACCAACCTCGCCAACGACTTCGAGCAGCTGGAGGACGACATCGTCCGCGGCCGCAAGAAGATCGGCGACATGCAGCAGGCCGTCGCGGACTGGAAGCGGAAGGGCGGCGACGACCTGCGCGCCTGGTACAAGAAGCTGCTCGACGACAACGGCTCCACGGCCAAGTGATCGAGGGCTGAGGCAAGGAGAAGGCCGTGTCGCACAGCACGGTGCCTCGGAGCGGGGCCGGGGCCAAGGCGGGCGAGAGGACACCGGACGGGAGTCCGCCGGACGGGGCCGCCGGGCGCGCCGCCGGACGGCGGGCCGGGAGCAGGCCCGGACAGGGCGCCGGAAAGCTGGGCTTCCGGCTGAGGTTCAGACGCGACCGCACCCTGATCCTGATGACCCTCCCGGCGATCGCACTCATACTCGTCTTCAACTACATACCGGTCCTCGGCAACATCGTGGCCTTCCAGGACTACGACCCGTATCTGAGCGACAACGGCTTCGTCGCGATGTTCGAGAGCCCCTGGACCGGCCTGGAGAACTTCCAGCGGATCTTCGCGGACTCGGAGTTCTGGCACGCGGTGCAGAACACGTTCGTGCTGTTCTTCCTCCAGCTCGTGCTGTACTTCCCGATCCCGGTCGGCCTCGCGCTGCTCATCAACAGCGTGGTCAGGCCCCGGGTCCGGGCGGTCGCCCAGGCGGTCATGTACCTCCCGCACTTCTTCTCCTGGGTCCTCGTCGTCACCGTCTTCCAGCAGATCTTCGGCGGGGCGGGCATCATCGCGCAGACCCTGCGGCAGCACGGTCACCAGGGCATCGACCTGATGACCGATCCGGGGATCTTCAAGTTCCTGGTGACGGCCGAGGGCGTCTGGAAGGACGCGGGCTGGGGCATCATCGTCTTCCTCGCGGCCCTGTCGTCCGTCTCGCCCGACCTGTACGAGGCCGCCGCCATGGACGGGGCCGGACGCTGGCGCCGGATGTGGCACATCACCCTGCCCGCCCTGCGCCCGGTGATCGCCCTGCTCCTGGTGCTGCGCGTCGGCGACGCGCTCACCGTCGGCTTCGAGCAACTCCTGCTCCAGCGCGACTCGGTGGGCCCCGGCGCTTCTGACGTCCTCGACACCTACGTGTGGTGGAACGGCATCCGCAACCAGGACTTCGGCTATGCCGCGGCCGCCGGACTGGTCAAGGGTGTGGTCGGTCTGGGGCTCGTCCTGACCGCCAACAAGGTCGCCCATCTCATGGGTGAGCAGGGGGTGTACAAGAAATGACCGCCTTGACGTACGAACCGCGCGACAAGCCCGGCCGCTGGGCGGCGCCGCCCAGGCCGCCCTGGGAGGAGGAGCCGTCGAAGGCCGGCCTCGCGGGCAAGGGGCTCACCCTCACCCTGGCCGCCTTCGCGATCCTGTTCCCGCTCTGGATCGTCGTCGTCACCAGCCTCCAGTCGAAGAAGACCATCGACGCGGCCGGCGGTCTGGTGGTCATCCCCAAGGGCGTCACCCTCGTCGCCTACAAGGAGCTGCTCACCGGCGGCCAGGTGCAGCGCGCCGCACTCGTCAGCGTCGGAGTGACCCTGACCGGCACCCTGTTCAGCATGGCGGTCTCGGTCCTGTGCGCCTACGGCCTCTCGCGCATCGGATCGCTGGGCCACCGCTGGCTGTTGATGCTGCTGCTCGCCACGATGTTCTTCGGCGCCGGGCTCATCCCCACCTATCTGCTCGTGCAGGCGCTCGGCCTCACCGACAGCTATCTCGCGCTGATCCTCCCCAGCGCGGTCAGCGTCTTCAACATCCTGGTGCTGCGCGCGTTCTTCATGGGCATCTCGTCCGAACTGATCGACAGCGCCCGCATCGACGGCGCCGGCGACTGGCGCATCCTGTGGCAGATCGTGATGCCGCTGTCCCGGGCGGTCCTCGCGGTGATCTCGCTGTTCTACGCGGTCGGTTACTGGAGCGCCTGGTTCAACGCCTCCATCTACCTGACCGACCAGGACATGATGCCGCTGCAGAACGTCATGATCCAGCTGGTGCAGAAGCAGGAGCGCCCCGTCGGACTCGCCACGCAGATCAACACCGGTCAACTGTCGCCGCTGGCCATCCAGATGGCCGTCATGGTGATGGCGCTGCTGCCGGTCGCGGTCCTCTCACCCTTCGTCCAGCGGCATTTCAAGAAGGGCATGCTCACCGGCGCCGTGAAGGGCTGACCCCGGCCGGCCTCCCGCGCCACCGCACCTTGTCGCCCCGCCGCACCCCTCCGCTCGCCGCGGCCGACCTGCTCCTGACCAGCGGTCGGCCGCGGCGGTCCACTCTCCTCTCCCCGATCGAGGTAGGTCATGCGCACGCCCCGCGGAACCGGCCCGGAGTCCGGGCGACCGAGTCTGAGCGATGCCACCCGGGGCCGCATTCTGTTCGGCGGCGACTACAACCCCGAGCAGTGGCCCGAGGAGACCTGGCACGAGGACGTCCGCCTCATGAAGGAGGCGGGCGTCAACTCCGTCACCCTCGGGGTCTTTTCCTGGGCCCGGCTGGAACCGCGCCCGGGAGCAAGGGAGTTCGGCTGGCTGGACCGGCTGATGGACCTGATGCACGAGCACGGCATCGGCGTCGTGCTCGCCACCCCCACCTCCTCGCCGCCCCCCTGGATGGGCCGGCTGCACCCCGAGACGCTGCCCCGGGGCGAGGACGGCCGCACCGAATGGTGGGGCTCCCGGCAGCACTTCTCGCACTCCAGCGCCGTCTACCGACGCGGCGCCGCCGCCATCACCGAGGACCTGGCCGCCCGCTACGGCAGCCACCCCGCGCTCACGATGTGGCACATCAACAACGAGTACTGCACCTTCGACCACGGCGACGAGGCGGCCGCCGCCTTCCGCCGCTGGCTCCGGGACAGGTACGGCACCGTCGAAGCCCTCAACACGGCCTGGGGGACAGCCTTCTGGGGCCAGGGCTACGACGGCTGGCACGAGGTGATCCCGCCGCGTCACACGCACTACATGAAGAACCCGACGCATGTGCTCGACTTCAAGCGGTTCACCTCCGACATGCTCCTGGAGTGTTATGTCGCCGAGCGGGACATCGTGCGCCGCCACAGCCCGCACACTCCCGTGACCAGCAACTTCATGCCGATGTGGGTCGGACAGGACGCCTGGCGATGGGCCATCGAGGAAGACGTCGTCTCGGTCGACCTCTATCCGGACCCGCGCGACCCCCTCGGCGCGCAGAACGGCGCGCTCATCCAGGACATGACGCGCTCGCAGGCCGGGGGCGGTCCCTGGATGGTCATGGAGCAGGCGGCCGGAGCGGTCAACTGGCGCGGTGTGAACCACCCCAAGCCGCGCGGACTGAACCGCCTGTGGTCGCTGCAGGCCGTGGCGCGCGGCGCCGACGCCGTCTGCTACTTCCAGTGGCGGCAGTCCCGGCAGGGCGCGGAGAAGTTCCACTCGGGGATGATCGGCCACGCGGGGGAGCGGGGTCGCACCTTCGAGGAGATCAAGCGGATCGGCGCCGAACTCGCCCTTCTCGGAAATCATGTGACAGACAGTCATGTCACGTCGGACATCGCGATCCTGCACGACTGGAACTCCTGGTGGGCGGGAGCACAGGAAGGCCGGCTGTCAACGGAGAACGACTACGCGGAGGTCGTACGGGCCTGGCACCGCGCCCTGTGGGAGGCCCACCTCGGCACCGCGTTCGCGCATCCCGAGCACGACCTGTCCGCGTACCGGATGGTCGTCGTGCCCCAGCTGTACCTGCTCACGGACGCGGCGATCGACAACCTCCTCGCCTACGTGCGATCGGGCGGCACGCTCGTCTGCGGCTTCCTCACCGGCGTCGCCGACGAGGACGACCGGGTGCGGCCGGGTGGCATGGACGAGCGGCTGCGCGAACTGTTCGGCATCCGCACGCTGCACGAGTGGTGGCCGCTGGACGCGGGGGAGAGCGCGGACTGCGACGGCTTCCGGGGCGTGCTCTGGTCCGAGGAGATCGAGCCCGACGGCACCGCGGTCGTCGAGACGCGCTACCGGGGCGGTGAGCTGGACGGACTGCCCGCCGTGCTCCGCAAGGGCACCGCCCGCTACCTGTCCACCCTTCCCGAACCGGCCGCCCTGCGCGAACTGCTGGCGAAGGCGGCGGACGGCGCGGGCATCCGGCCCGTGCTCGACGGGCTGCCCGACGGGGTCGAGGCCGTCCGGCGCGGCGAACTGATCTTCCTGCTCAACCACGGGCGCGAGCCGGTGACCGTCGAGATACCGGGCAGCCACCGCGACCTGCTCGGCGGCGCGTCCGTGCTCGGCTCCGTACGACTGGAGCGCTACGGAGCGGTGGTGCTCGCCCCATGACGGACAAGGCCCGCGCCGACGCGCACCCCGCCGACGCGCATTCGGAAGGCACCCGTTCGGATGACGCACACTCGGATGGCGCCCGAAGTGAAGCCGTCCGAAGTGAAGGCGCTCCCACCGCGGGCACTCGAATGGATGGTGGCCGTACCGCCGTCCCCGTCCACGGCACCTGGGAACCCCTGCCCGCCGCCCGCTGGGAGGACGCCTTCCTGAGCGGGAACGGCACGCACGGCGTCATGGTGTTCGGTGATCCGAACGACGACCGGGTGATCGTCAATCACCACCGTCTGATCCGTCCGAACGGCAGCGCGAAGGCCCGTCCGCCCGAGCTCGCCGACCGCCTCGCCGACGTACAGGACCGGCTGCTGGCCGGAGACATGAGCGCCGGGGAGGACTTCACCGACGGCCGACCGCTGCTGTGGGTGCAACCGTTCCACCCGGCCTTCCAGGTGCGACTGCGCCGCCCCGCCGAGGAATGGCGCGCCTACCGGCGCGAGGCCGACTTCACCACCGGGGCCGTCCGCGCCGAGTGCGGTGACCGGCGCAGCGAGGTCTTCGTCTCGCGCGCCGACGATGTGATCGCGCAGTACGTGACCGCCTCCGATCTCGCGGCCGAGGTGACGCTGGACCACCGGCTGGCGGGAGCGCCCGCCGGACTGGCGGTGGGCCACGGAGCCGTCCGCACCCCCGAGGGCGCCCTCCTCACGCTGCGCGCCCGCTATCCGGGCAGCGACCTGGCGTACACCGGGGTCACGCTCCTCGTCACCGACGGCCGGACCCGTCCCGCCCTTCCCGGCATACGGGTCGAGGGCGCCCGCTCGATGCTGCTGCTCACCCGGGTACACCGGCACCCGGGCGAACTGGACGTCCTCGCCGAGGTCCGCGCGCTGCGGGAGCTGCTGCCGGAGGCCGGCCACGGCGCCGAGGGCATCGGGCATGCCTACACGCACCTGCTCGCCCGCCACACCGCCCTGCACCGCGCCGCCTACCTCCGTGTCACCCTCGATCTGCACGCCGAATCCTCCGAACGGGCCCTCCCGGGTTCGGAGTTGGTCCGGCGTCCGAAGAGCCCCGCCTTCCTGGAGCGGCTCTTCGCGGCCGGCCGCCATCACCTGCTGTCCGCGGCCGGGACGCTGCCGCCCAGGCTGACCGGGCTCTGGAGCGGCGACTGGGACACCGCCTGGTCCGGGGCGTTCACCACGGACGCCAACCTCAATCTGCAGACCGCGTCGGCCGCCGCGGCCGCGCTCCCCGAGGTCACCGAGGCACACGCGGCCCTGGTCCACAGCCAGTTGCCGCACTGGCGGGACAACGCCCGAGCCGTCTTCGGGGCACGCGGTGTCGTGGCCCCCGCCCACACGGACGGCGAGTCCGGCCACATCTACCACCTCAGCCGCGCGTACCCGCTGCACGTGTGGACCGCCGGTGCCGACTGGCTGCTCAAGCCCATCGTCGACCACGACGAGACCCGCGGCGAACGCGACCCGCGGATGGCCGCCGCGCTGGCCGAAGTGGCCTGTTTCTACGAGGACTTCCTCACCCGGACCGACGACGACGGCCACCTGGTGATCGTGCCGTCCTACTCCCCGGAGAACCGTCCCGCGAACGCGAGTTGGGTCACCGTCAACGCCGCCATGGACCTCTCGGCGGCCCGGCACGCCCTGCGCACGGCGGCCGAGTACCACCCGGGGCCCGACGCCGAGCGCTGGCGCTCGCTCGCCGATCGGCTGCCGCCGCACCGGATCAACGCCGAGGGCGCGCTCGCCGAGTGGGCCCGGCCCGGACTCCTCGACACCTACGACCACCGGCACCTCAGCCACCTCTACGGCGTCTGGCCGCTCGACGAGATCAACCCGTACGACACCCCCGAACTCGCCGCGGCGGCCCACCGCGCTCTCGAACTGCGCGGCGCCGAGAACGACTCGGCGCACGGCCACCTCCATCACGCCCTGGTGGCCGCCCGACTGCGGGACGCGGAGCGCGTGGCGGCAGCCCTCGACAACATCCTGGCCGGGGACTTCTTCCACGTCTCCCTGATGAGCGGCCACTACCCGAACCGGCAGGTCTACAACGCCGACGCCGCCCACGCCCTGCCCGCCGTGCTCATCGAGGCGCTGATCCAGTCCACACCGGAGCGGCTCGTCCTGCTCCCGGCACTCCCCGCCGGCCTCCCGAGCGGCGAACTCCGGGGCATCCGAACGAGGTTCGGCGCGGAGGCCGACCTCACCTGGACCCCCGAAGGTGCCAGAGCCGTGCTGCGACCGGGCCGCACCTGCCGCATCGAGCTCCAGACTTCCGCCGGCGCGCGACCGCTCTCACTGAGCGCCGGAGAAGACCGCGTCCTCACCCTGGGGCCGCGGTAGACCCCCCGCACTTCCCCCCACCCATGGAAGGGACCCCCATGGCACACCGCACGCTGAACAGGATCACCAAGGCACTCGTCGCCCCCGCGCTCGCGCTCGGCGCGACGATCGGCCTCGCCTCGGCCCCCGCCCAGGCCGCCGTCTGGTCCTCCTGCGACCAGTGGGGCAGCACCACCCTCAACGGGTACACGCTCTACAACGACATCTGGGGCTCCGGCGCCGGCAGCCAGTGCATCTGGGCCAACTCCGGCACCAACTGGGGAGTCTGGGCCGACCACCCCAACACCGGCGGCATCAAGTCCTACCCCAACTCGAAGAAGTACGTCGGCAAGACGATCGCGGCGCTGTCCACCCTCACCAGCACCTACAACGTCACCGTCCCGTCCTCCGGCGCGTACAACACCTCGTACGACATCTGGGACACCGGCTACGCCCACGAGACCATGCTCTGGGTCAACTACAACGGAGCCGTCGGCGCGCTCGGCACCTCGCAGGGCACGCTCACGCTGAACGGCAACACCTGGACCGTCTACAAGGGCAACAACGGCGCGAACGACGTCTTCTCGTTCCTGCGCACCTCGGACTCCACCTCCGGCACCATCAACATCCTCCCGATCATGAGGTGGATCGCGAACACCAAGGGCTGGATGTCGAGCGGTGCGACCGTCGGAGACGTGCAGTTCGGCTTCGAGATCACCTCGTCCGCGGGGGGTCTCGACTTCACCACCAACAACCTGACGGTCAGCAGTAGTTGATCCGTGCATGGTTGATCCGTGCCTGAAGGTGCGGCCGGTCCCTCGCGGGGACGGGCCGCACCCGGCTCGGACAGGTCCTAACCAACCACTGGCAGCCGCGCCCCGTCCCGCAGGAACAGCGGGATCCGGTCCAGCGGCGCGTCGACCGTCACGGCCGCGCCCCCTTCGTACGTCTTCCCGGTCCACGCGTCCGTCCAGCGCGCACCGGCCGGGAGGTACGCCGTACGGGCCGTCGCGCCCGCGGTGAGGACCGGCGCGACCAGCAGATCGGGGCCGAGGAGATAGGCGTCGTCCACCGACCAGGCCGCCTGGTCGCCCGGGAACTCCAGGAGCAGCGGGCGCATCACCGGCAGCCCCTCCTCGTGGGCCTCCCGCATGACGTCCAGCAGGTAGGGCTTCAGACGTTCGCGCAGCCGCAGGTACTTCTCCATGACGGCGCCGGCCTCCTCACCGTAGGACCAGACCTCGTTCGGGCCGCCGGTCATGTCGGGGCCGAGCGGCAGTCCCGGGTCGCGGAAGCCGTGCAGCCGCATCAGCGGGGACAGCGCGCCGAACTGGAACCAGCGGACCATGACTTCGCGGTACGCCGGGTCGTCCGGATCGCCGCCGTGGAAA
The DNA here is from genome assembly GCF_042871525.1 of Streptomyces sp. NPDC005784. Taxonomy (NCBI): domain Bacteria; kingdom Bacillati; phylum Actinomycetota; class Actinomycetes; order Kitasatosporales; family Streptomycetaceae; genus Streptomyces; species Streptomyces sp. NPDC005784. Next base: position 49,270 of record NZ_JBIAIQ010000010.1, on the reverse strand, counting down.
CCACCGATGTCGGTGTTCCACCAGGGGATGCCGGACAGCGCGGTGTTGAGGCCCGCGGCGATCTGGCGGCGCAGGGTCGCGAAGTCGGTACCGATGTCGCCGGACCACAGGGCGGCCCCGTAGCGCTGACTGCCCGCCCAGGCCGAGCGGTTGAGGGAGACGATCTCGGTGTGACCGGCGGCGACCAGCCCCTCGTAGAAAGTGCGGGCGTTGTCGCGCGGGTAGAGGTTGCCCACTTCGAGACCCGGGCCCGCGTGGTACCGCAGGTTCTCGGCGAAGCCCGGCTTCAGCTCCGGCTCGCAGGCGTCCAGCCAGAAGGCCGAGATGCCGTACGGATCGAGGTAGTTGTCCTTCACCCGCGACCACAGGAAGTCGCGCGCCTCCGGGTTCGTGGCGTCGTAGAAAGCCACCTGGACCGTGGACGCGACCTGCTTGTCCGGCCAGTCGGCGTGCGCCATCGGCCCGTACTCGGTGCCGATGAAGTAGCCCCGCTGCTCCATGAGCTGATGGTTCTCGGAGAGCGGCGAGACCGACGGCCAGACCGACACCACCAGTTTGACGCCGAGGTCCGCGAGTTCGGCCTGCATGGCCGCCGGGTCGGGCCACTCGGCCGGGTCGAACTTCCAGTCGCCGAGGTGGGTCCAGTGGAAGAAGTCGCAGACGATGACCGACAGCGGCAGGCCCCGGCGCTTGTACTCCCTTGCCACCTCCAGGAGTTCGTCCTGGGTGCGGTAGCGCAGCTTGCACTGCCAGAATCCGGCCGCCCACTCGGGCAGCATCGGTGTACGGCCGGTCGCCGCGCTGTAGCGGCGCTGGGCGTCGGCCGGAGTGCCCGCGGTGATCCAGTAGTCGATCTGGCGGGCCGAGTCGGCGACCCAGCGGGTGCCGTTGCCCGCGAGCTCCACCCGGCCGATGGCCGGACTGTTCCACAGGAGGGTGTAGCCGCGGCTGGAGGTGAGCACCGGAATGGTGACCTCGGCGTTGCGCTGGATCAGGTCCAGGACCGCGCCCTTCTGGTCGAACAGCCCGTGCTGGTGCTGCCCGAGGCCGTACAGCTTCTCGCCCTCGTACGCGGCGAAGCGCTGCTCCAGACGGTGATGGCCGTTGCCGGTGGGGGTGTACAGCCGTGAGCCGGGCCACCAGAAGTGGGCGCGTTCCTCGGCGAGGAGTTCACCGCCGTCGCCGGTGCGGGCGAATCGGATCAGGCCCTCGGCGCTCACCTCGACGGTCAGCGCTCCGACCGTCAGCCGGCCCTCGCCGTCACTGATTTCGAGCGCGCTCGTGGTGGTCTCCCGCTCGTCGAGCAGGGCTCCCGGCAGGCCGTCGAGCACGGGACCGCCGAGACGGGCGCGGACCCGGACCGCGGCGGGGCCCCACGGCTCGATCCGGACGGTCTCTGTGCGGCCGCTCCACTCCAGCGCGCCGTCCCGCTCACGGAACGTGCCGACGGTCGGGGAGGACTGCGCGAGGCTGACCTGGGGCTGGATTTCGGCAGACTGATTCACCGTGCTCCTGAAGGAGTGCAGACATGAAGGAGTGCAGACAGGGAGTGCGGGCGGGTGCGGAGAGGGAGTGCGGGTGGGGCGCGGGCTGGGAGTGCGAACAGGGCCGTGCGGTCCGGGAGGTACGGTCAGGTCGGTGCTGGGGAAGCGCGCAGACCGAGCGGTGCCCCGGCAGGGGCCACGAGGTCCGAGGAGGGGGCCGGGAAGGGGCGCCCCCGAAAGGGTCCTGGGTCAGGGAGCGGCCGGCGCCGGCCCCGTGCTCGCCCGTACCGTCAACTCCGGTGCGATCAGTACGACTTCGTCCTTGCCGCGCCCTTCGAGCTTGGCGATCAGGTGCTCGACGGCATGCCGGCCCATGTCCTGCGCGGGGATGGCGACCGAGGTCAGCCGCACCGAGGCCTGGGTGGCGACCTGGTCCGGGCAGATCGCGATCACCGACACGTCCTCGGGCACGGCGCGGCCCTCCCGGCGCAGCAGCGCGAGCAGCGGTTCGACCGCCGACTCGTTCTGTACGACGAAGCCCGTGGTGCCCGGGCGCTCGTCGAAGATGCGGGCGAGGGTGAGGGCCATCGCGTCGTAGCCGCCCTCGCAGGGCCGGTGCAGCACACGCAGCCCCAACTCCCTTGAACGGGACCGGAGTCCGTCGAGCGTGCGCTCGGCGAAGCCGGTGTGCCGCTCGTAGACGGCGGGCGCCTCGCCGATGACAGCGATGTCACGGTGGCCGAGCAGCGCCAGATGCTCGGCGCACAGCGCGCCCGTCGCCCCGAAGTCGAGGTCGACGCAGGTCAGGCCGGTGGTGTCGGCGGGCAGGCCGATGAGCACGGACGGCTGGTCCGTCTCGCGCAGCAACGGCAGCCGCTCGTCGTCGAGTTCGACGTCCATGAGGATCATCGCGTCGGCCAGCCCGCTGCCGGTGACCCGGCGCACCGCGTCGGGCCCTTCCTCGCCGGTGAGCAGCAGGACGTCGTAGCCGTGTGTCCGGGCGTTCGTGGCCACCGCGATGGCGATCTCCATCATCACGGGTACGTACATGTCGGTGCGGAGCGGAACCATCAGCGCGATGATGTTGGACCGGCTGCTCGCCAGGGCGCGGGCGCCCGCGTTCGGGTGGTAGCCGAGCTCCTGGATGCTCCGCTCGACCCGCTGCCGGGTGTCCATGGAGATGGACCGCTTGCCGCTGAGGACATAGCTCACCGTGCTCGCAGAGACTCCGGCGTGCTGGGCGACCTCGGCGAGGGTGACCATCCAGCTCTCCAAGCTTTGTGAAGCGCTTCGACAGTGCGCGCGGTACGGATAGGGGCGAGTGAGGGTGGCTCGACACTAGCCCGGTGGAGGAATCGTGTCCATAGGTTGTCGAAGCGCTTCGACAACGAAATTCCTGAACGCGGTTCAGCAGCCTCGTGATCGTGCGGCGGCCCCCTGACCGGCGTGCTCAGACCGTCCCCCGGATGGGACGTCCGGCGCAACACCGCCGACCGTGCCTGTTCCCGCGGGTGAGGGGGCGACCGAGGGCGGTGCCGGCCATGGTGCCGGGGGGCGGTCATTGGGCCGAACGCTGCGCGAGGACTGGTGGGGTCACCGGGAATCCGGTAAATACGATCGAGTAGCACCGTTCGGTAACGAACAGCCCCAAGATCCCTATTCGCGGCGAGGTGAGCCTCATGTCCGCAACACCCCACCAGCCCACAGTCACCGAACGTGAGGCCCGACAGGTCGCCGAGGCCGCGCGCGAACAGGACTGGCGAAAGCCCAGCTTCGCCAAGGAACTCTTCCTCGGCCGCTTCCGGCTCGACCTGATCCACCCGCACCCGCTCCCCGCCGACGAGGACACCCAGCGCGGCGAGGAGTTCCTGGCCAAACTGCGCGACTTCTGCGAGACGAAGATCGACTCCGCGCGGATCGAGCGCGAGGCGCGGATCCCGGACGAGACCATCACCGGGCTCAAGGAAATCGGCGCCCTCGGCATGAAGATCGACACCAAGTACGGCGGTCTCGGCCTCACCCAGGTGTACTACAACAAGGCCCTCGCCCTGGTCGGCTCCATGAACCCGGCGCTCGGCGCTCTGCTCTCCGCCCATCAGTCGATCGGCGTACCGCAGCCGCTGAAACTCTTCGGCACCCAGGAGCAGCGCGACACCTTCCTGCCGCGCTGCGCCCGCACCGACATCTCCGCCTTCCTGCTCACCGAGCCGGACGTCGGCTCCGACCCGGCGCGGCTCGCCACGACCGCCGTACCGGACGGCGACGACTACATCCTCGACGGGGTGAAGCTGTGGACGACCAACGGCGTCGTCGCGGATCTCCTCGTCGTCATGGCGCGCGTCCCGAAGTCCGAGGACCGCAAGGGCGGCATCACGGCCTTCGTGGTGGAAGCCGCCTCGGAGGGCGTCACGGTCGAGAACCGCAACGCGTTCATGGGCCTGCGCGGCCTGGAGAACGGCGTCACCCGCTTCCACCGGGTTCGGGTGCCGGCCGCCAACCGCATCGGACCCGAGGGCGCGGGCCTGAAGATCGCCCTCACCACCCTCAACACCGGCCGCCTCTCGCTGCCCGCCATGTGCGTGGGAGCGGGCAAGTGGTGCCTGAAGATCGCCCGTGAGTGGTCGGCGGTGCGCGAGCAGTGGGGCAAGCCGGTCGCCTTCCACGAGGCCGTCGGCTCCAAGATCTCCTTCATCGCGGCCACCACCTTCGCCCTCGAAGCCGTTCTCGACCTGTCGTCGCAGATGGCCGACGAGAACCGCAACGACATCCGCATCGAGGCCGCCCTCGCCAAGCTGTACGGCTCCGAGATGGCCTGTCTGATGGCCGACGAACTGGTCCAGATCCGCGGCGGCCGCGGCTTCGAGACGGCCGCGTCGCTGGCGGCCCGCGGCGAGCGTGCCGTCCCCGCCGAACAGGTCCTGCGCGACCTGCGCATCAACCGCATCTTCGAGGGCTCCACGGAGATCATGCACCTGCTGATCGCCCGCGAGGCCGTCGACGCCCATCTCTCGGTGGCCGGCGACCTCATCGATCCCGACAAGTCCCTCTCGGAGAAGGCGAAGGCGGGCGCGAACGCCGGTGTCTTCTACGCCAAGTGGCTGCCGAAACTGGTCGCGGGAGCCGGTCAACTTCCGCGCTCGTACAACGAGTTCCATCACGACGTCGACCTCTCCACGCATCTGCGTTACGTCGAACGCAGTGCCCGCAAGCTCGCCCGGTCCACCTTCTACGCGATGTCGCGCTGGCAGGGCCGCATGGAGACCAAGCAGGGCTTCCTGGGCCGGATCGTCGACATCGGCGCCGAGCTCTTCGCGATGAGCGCGGCCTGCGTACGGGCCGAACACCTGCGCACCACAGGGGAACACGGCCGCGAGGCCTACCAGCTCGCCGACGCCTTCTGCCGCCAGTCCCGCGTCCGCGTCGAGGAACTCTTCGGACGCCTGTGGACCAACACCGACGACATCGACCGCAAGGTCGTCAAGGGCGTCCTGTCGGGCACCTACACCTGGCTGGAGGAAGGCGTCCTCGACCCGTCCGGCGAAGGCCCCTGGATCGCCGACGCGACACCGGGCGCGAGCACCCGGGAAAACGTCCACCGGCCCATTCGCTGACGCCTTCCCCGGCACCGGTCCGCGACAACCAGTAATACCCGGTCATGCGCAGAGGTCCCTTTCGCCGTTCCGCTGCTTGCCGCACCGAAGCTGTGCGTCAACAATGAAAGGAACGGCGAAACAGGGACGGCAGATGCGCCGAGGAATCGGAGAAGAATACAGTCACGGCATTTCCGTACAGCCGACGCGGGCCCGCGCCGAGGCGTGGCGGCAGCTGAACGAAATTGACCGCGTACGGGCTCCGCGGACCGTGCTCGACGAGGCGCGGCCCCTCGCGCGGAAGCCGCGCGAAACAGCGCCGGAGACCTTCGAAGCGCACCCGGACGCCCTGGCGGTCCTCGTCGTCGACCGCGCGTCGGCCCTGGTCGGCGAGGTGCCGCGGCCGCCCGTCGCCCGCTCCGACGCGCCGGCGATCCGGGGGAGCGATCTCCGCGACGTCGACGGACTCCTCGACGCAGGCCGGCCCGGCGAGCGGCCCGTCATCCAGCAACTCTGCCGCGCGGCGCTCGACCTTGCCGACGACCCCGAACCGCGTGAAGTGATCAGACGTGAAGTGATCAGAGCGGATCAGCAGGGTGTCCATATTCTCCGGCGGGCCGATCGCCGGCCGGGGCCGGTCATGGACGCCGTACAGCTGCGCCGAATCGCGAGGGAATTCCCATGCCAGGAAAAGGTCTCGACGCCATCACCAGCAGGATCATGCGGGCGGGCGAGGGCCGGATGCTGCACCGCCTCGAACGCCTCGCGGCACAGGTCGGCTCCCTGGAAGAGGAGTTCAGGGCGCTGACCGACGAGGAACTCCAGGCGCTCACACCGGAGTTCAAGGAACGCCACGCCGCCGGCGAGAGCCTCGACGACCTGTTGCCGGAAGCCTTCGCCGCGATGCGCGAGGCGTCCCGCCGCATTCTCGGCATGCGCCACTTCGACGTACAGATCATGGGCGGAGCGGCGCTGCATCTCGGCAACATCGCCGAGATGCAGACCGGTGAGGGGAAGACCCTCGTCGGCACCCTGCCGGTGTATCTGAACGCCCTCACCGGTGAGGGCGTTCACCTCGTCACGGTCAACGACTACCTGGCCCGGCGTGACGCCGAGTGGATGGGGCGCGCGTACCGCTTCCTCGGACTGACCGTCGGCGTCGTCCGGACGGAGTCGACCGCCGCCGAACGCCGTGCCCAATACGCCTGCGACATCACCTATGGCACCAACACCGAGTTCGGTTTCGACTATCTGCGCGACAACATGGCCTGGTCGCGGGACGAACTCGTGCAGCGCGGGCACCACTTCGCGATCGTCGACGAGGCCGACTCGATCCTCATCGACGAGGCGCGCACCCCGCTGATCATCTCCGGACCGGCCGACCAGCCGACGCACTGGTACGAGGCCTTCGCCGCGTTCGCGCAGCACATGAAGGGCGTACGGGTGCAGGAGGAGCAGTTCACCACGCAGGCCGACAAGGACCGCCTCGCCGAAATGCGGATGCGGCACGACTACGAGTACGACCCGAAGACCCGCACGGTGTCGGTCCTGGACGGTGGCGTCGAGTACCTCCAGGACCAGCTCGGCATCGACAGCCTCTACGAGTCCGACCACACCCCGCTGATCGGACACCTCAACAACGCCCTCAAGGCCAAGGAGCACTTCAAGAAGGACAAGGACTACGTCGTCGTGGACGGCGAGGTCCTGATCGTCGACGAGCACACCGGCCGCATCCTCGCGGGCCGCCGCTACAACGAGGGACTGCACCAGGCCATCGAGGCCAAGGAAGGCGTCGATATCAAGGAGGAGAACCAGACGCTCGCCACGATCACCCTGCAGAACTTCTTCCGCCTCTACGACAAACTCGCCGGCATGACCGGCACCGCCATGACCGAGGCGGCCGAGTTCCACCAGATCTACCAGCTGCACGTCGTCCCGATCCCCACCAACCGGCCCATGGTCCGGCGCGACGACCCCGACCAGATCTACCGCACCGTGGAGGCGAAGTACGCCGCGATCCTCGCCGACATCGCCGAGAAGCACGACCTCGGCCAGCCCGTCCTGGTCGGCACCACCTCCGTCGAGAAGTCCGAGGTGCTCTCCGCGCTGCTGCGCAGGCAGGGCATCCGGCACGAGGTCCTCAACGCCAAGAACCACCAGCGCGAGGCCCAGATCGTCGCCCAGGCCGGACGCCGGGGCGCCGTCACCGTCGCCACCAACATGGCGGGCCGCGGCACCGACATCATGCTCGGCGGAAACCCGGAGGCCATGGCGCTCGCCGAGACGGGCGAGGACACGGACCCGGAGGAACGGCGGAGGGTGCTCGACCGGATCACCTCCGCGGTCGCGGCCGAGCACGACGAGGTCAAGGAACTCGGCGGGCTCTATGTGCTGGGCACCGAGCGCCACGAGTCACGGCGCATCGACAACCAGCTGCGCGGCCGCTCCGGCCGGCAGGGCGACCCCGGCGCCTCCCGCTTCTACCTCTCGCTGGAGGACGACCTGATGCGGCTGTTCCGGGCCAACGTCGTCGACCGCGTGATGGCCATGGCGAACGTCCCCGACGACGTACCCATCGAGAACAAGATGGTCACCCGCGCCATCGCCTCCGCCCAGGCACAGCTGGAGCAGCAGCACTTCGAGTCCCGCAAGGACGTCCTGAAGTTCGACGAGGTCCTCAACCGGCAGCGCACGCTCATCTACGCCGAACGCCGCCGCGTCCTCGCCGGCGAGGACCTGCGCGAACAGATCGTCCACTTCATGGAGGACACCGTCCGCGCGTACATCGAGCAGGAGACCGGCGAGGGCTTCGGGGAGGAGTGGGACCTGGAGCGCCTGTGGGGCGTGCTCGGGCAGCTGTACCCCGTGGGGATCACCGTCGAGGAGCTGGAGGACCGCTACGGCGGCCGCGACGCCCTCACCACAGAGCGGGTCGTCGAGACGGTGACCGACGACATCCGCACCCGGTACGGGGAGCGCGAGACGGAACTCGGCTCGGAGAACCTGCGCGACCTTGAGCGCCTCGTCGTCCTGTCCGTCCTCGACCGCAAGTGGCGCGAGCACCTCTACGAGATGGACTACCTGCGCGACGGCATCGGCCTGCGCTGGACCCTCGGCCGCGAGCCGATCATCGAGTACGAGCGCGAGGGTTTCGACATGTACGGAGCCATGACCGACGCCATCAAGGAGGAGTCCGTCGGCTACGTCTTCAACCTCGACGCCGCGGCTCCGGCCACCGAGGCCCTCGACCGGCGCGACCGCATCGGCGGCCTCCTGTTCAGCGCACCGACACTCGACACGGCCGATGGGGTGGTCGAAGGCGCGTTCGCCCGCAGACAGTCGCCCGGGACCGCGCCGGCCGTTCCCGAACCCGCCGACGGACCGCCCGCGCGGCACCGCCCCAAGTCGCCGAGGTCCGGATCCAGGCGCCGCCGCAAGCGCTGACCTGCGGATCAGTAAGGCGACCTGCCGTTCCCGAACCCCCGCCGGCGCGCACCCGTCCACAGCCGCCCGTAGGGGATGTCCACACCTCGCGGAGGCCCGTTGACGCGGCCGCGCACCGGGAATCGCGGGGGAGGCGGCGGGAATGAGGGACGCCCTGTCCTTCGGCGGACGCGATGCGGCCACAATGGGGGGATGAGCGACAGTCCAGCCCCCCTCGCTGATCCGCATCTTGTCTTCGACCCCGTGGCCGGAGTCAGGGATGTCGTGATCCTCGGATCCACCGGCTCGATCGGCACCCAGGCCATCGACCTCGTGCTGCGCAACCCCGACCGGTTCCGGGTCACCGCGCTGTCCGCCGCCGGCGGCAGGGTCGCCCTGCTCGCCGAACAGGCCCACCGACTGCGGGTGCGGACGGTCGCCGTCGCGCGCGAGGACGCCGTCCCGGCGCTCAGGGAAGCCCTCGCGGCCCACTACGCCCCCGGTGAGACCCTTCCCGACATCCTCGCCGGACCCGAGGCGGCCACCCAGGTCGCCGCCTCCGACTGCCACACCGTCCTGAACGGCATCACCGGTTCCATCGGCCTCGCGCCCACCCTCGCCGCCCTGGAGGCGGGCCGCACCCTCGCGCTCGCCAACAAGGAGTCGCTCATCGTCGGCGGCCCGCTGGTGAAGGCGCTGGCCAAGCCGGGCCAGATCATCCCGGTCGACTCCGAGCACGCCGCCCTGTTCCAGGCACTGGCCTCCGGCACCCTCGCGGAGGTACGCAAACTCGTGGTGACCGCCTCCGGGGGCCCGTTCCGCGGCCGTACGAAGGCGGAGCTGGCGGACGTGGCACCGGCCGACGCCCTCGCGCACCCCACCTGGGCCATGGGCCCGGTCATCACGGTCAACTCCGCCACCCTGGTCAACAAGGGACTGGAAGTCATCGAGGCGCACCTCCTCTACGACATTCCCTTCGATCGGATTGAGGTGGTCGTGCACCCTCAGTCGTATGTCCACTCGATGGTGGAATTCACGGACGGCTCGACGATCGCCCAGGCGACGCCCCCCGACATGCGGGGGCCCATCGCCATCGGCATCGGCTGGCCCGAGCGCGTCCCGGACGCGGCCCCCGCCTTCGACTGGACGAAGGCGTCGAGCTGGGAGTTCTACCCGCTCGACAACGACGCCTTCCCGGCGGTGGGGCTCGCCCGGCACGTGGGGCAGCTCGCGGGTACGGCCCCGGCGGTGTTCAATGCCGCCAACGAGGAGTGCGTGGACGCGTTCCTGAACGGCACACTGCCGTTCAACGGGATCATGGAGACCGTCACCCGGGTCGTCGAGGAACACGGCACACCGCGTACGGGAACTTCCCTGACCCTCGCGGACGTCCTCGAAGCGGAGACCTGGGCGCGTGCCCGGGCCCGTGAACTGACGGCACAGACGACAATCGCGGAGGCTCGTGCATGACGACCCTGATGATGATCCTCGGCATAGTCGTCTTCGTGCTCGGGCTGCTGATCTCGATCGCGTGGCACGAGCTGGGACATCTGTCGACGGCCAAGCTCTTCGGCATCCGGGTGCCGCAGTACATGGTCGGCTTCGGCCCGACGATCTGGTCGCGCAAGAAGGGTGACACCGAGTACGGCATCAAGGCCGTCCCGCTCGGCGGCTACATCCGCATGATCGGCATGTTCCCGCCCGGCCCGGACGGGAGGATCGAGGCCCGCTCGACGTCCCCCTTCCGGGGCATGATTGAGGACGCCCGGTCGGCGGCCTTCGAGGAGCTGAAGCCCGGCGACGAGACCCGCCTCTTCTACACGCGCAAGCCGTGGAAGCGCGTGATCGTGATGTTCGCCGGTCCCTTCATGAACCTCATCCTGGCCGTCGCGATCTTCCTCGGCGTGATGATGACGTTCGGCGTCCAGACGCAGACCACCACGGTCGGCAAGGTCTCGGACTGCGTCATCCAGCAGAGCGAGAACCGCACGAAGTGCGCGAAGAGCGACGAGGCGGCGCCCGCCAAGGCCGCCGGCCTCAAGGGCGGCGACAAGATCCTCGCGTTCGACGGCAAGCCGGTCGGCGACTGGTCGGCCCTCCAGTCCGACATCCGGGCCAACCCCGGCAAGGACGTCACGATCACCGTCGAGCGCAAGGGGCAGCAGCTCGCCCTGAAGGCCCACCTGATCAAGAACCAGGTGAGCAAGACCGACGGCAACGGCGGCTATGTCGAGGGCAAGTACGTGTACGCCGGCTTCCTCGGCTTCACGCCCGCCTCCGGCATCGTCCAGCAGTCCTTCGGCGAGTCCGTGAACCGCATGGGCGACATGATGCAGAACGGCGTCGAGTCCCTGGTCTCGCTGCCCGGCAAGGTCCCCGACCTGTGGAACGCGGCCTTCGGCGACGGCCCGCGCAAGGCCGACTCCCCGATGGGCGTCGTCGGCGCGGCACGCATCGGCGGCGATGTCTTCACCCTGCACATCCCCGCGTCGCAGCAGGTCGCGATGATGCTGCTGCTGGTCGCCGGGTTCAACCTCTCCCTGTTCCTGTTCAACATGCTCCCGCTGCTCCCGCTCGACGGCGGGCACATCGCGGGCGCGCTGTGGGAGGCGCTGCGCCGCAACACGGCGAAGGTCCTGAAGCGGCCGGACCCGGGTCCGTTCGACGTGGCGAAGCTGATGCCGGTGGCCTACGTGGTGGCCGGAATCTTCGTCTGTTTCACGCTGCTGGTGCTCGTGGCGGACGTGGTTAACCCGGTGAAAATCAGTTAGCAAGCCTGCGTTTGCGGCGGCCGGGCACCCTGGGTGTCCGGCCGCCTTCCATTGAGTGGGTTTGGGGGCGGGGGCGTGATGTGCTCGGTGGCGCGCCCGTACCGTAATCTCGAAGCCTGGAGCCCACGATTCCGGGACCTTGATCCACAACTTGGGGTTGCACAGCAGATGACTGCGATTTCTCTCGGCATGCCGTCCGTTCCGACCAAGCTGGCCGAGCGCCGCAAGACCCGGCAGATCCAGGTCGGGACCGTGGCCGTGGGTGGAGACGCACCCGTCTCGGTGCAGTCGATGACGACCACGCGTACGTCGGACATCGGCGCCACGCTTCAGCAGATCGCCGAGCTGACCGCGTCCGGCTGCCAGATCGTGCGCGTCGCCTGTCCCACCCAGGACGACGCCGACGCGCTCGCCACGATCGCCAAGAAGTCCCAGATTCCGGTCATCGCGGACATCCACTTCCAGCCGAAGTACGTGTTCGCCGCGATCGACGCCGGCTGCGCGGCCGTCCGCGTCAACCCCGGCAACATCAAGCAGTTCGACGACCAGGTCAAGGAGATCGCGCGGGCCGCGAAGGACACCGGCACCCCGATCCGGATCGGCGTCAACGCGGGCTCGCTCGACAAGCGACTGCTCCAGAAGTACGGCAAGGCGACGCCCGAGGCGCTCGTCGAGTCCGCGCTCTGGGAGGCCTCCCTCTTCGAGGAGCACGACTTCCGGGACATCAAGATCTCGGTCAAGCACAACGACCCGGTCGTCATGGTCAACGCCTACCGCCAGCTTTCCGCCGCCTGCGACTACCCGCTGCACCTCGGCGTGACCGAGGCCGGTCCCGCCTTCCAGGGCACCATCAAGTCGGCCGTCGCCTTCGGCGCCCTGCTCTCCGAGGGCATCGGCGACACCATCCGCGTCTCCCTGTCGGCCCCGCCGGTGGAGGAGGTCAAGGTCGGCCTGCAGATCCTGGAGTCGCTGAACCTCAAGCAGCGCGGGCTGGAGATCGTCTCCTGCCCGTCCTGCGGCCGCGCCCAGGTCGACGTCTACAAGCTGGCCGAGGAAGTCACCGCCGGCCTCACCGGCATGGAGGTCCCGCTGCGCGTCGCCGTCATGGGCTGCGTCGTGAACGGTCCGGGCGAGGCCCGCGAGGCCGACCTCGGTGTCGCCTCCGGCAACGGCAAGGGCCAGATCTTCGTCAAGGGCGAGGTCATCAAGACCGTCCCCGAGTCGAAGATCGTGGAGACCCTGATCGAGGAGGCCATGAAGCTCGCCGAGCAGATGGAGGCCGAGGGCATCGCCTCCGGCGAGCCGTCGGTATCCGTCGCCGGCTGACGTCGGCTTATGTCGGCCGGCCGCCCGCCGGCACCCCGCCCCGCACGCTCGAACGACGCCCGACAGCACTCAGCCCCGCCCACTCGAACCCGGACCCGACCGAGGTTCCCGGCGCACTCCGGACCGGACAAGGTTCCCGGCGGCCCGGTCAGGCGGCTCAGGGTTCTGGTGGACCCGGACCGGCCGAGGTGTCCCACGTGGATCCTGGGCCGGCCTGGGTTCCCGGCGGCCCGGTCAGGTGGCCCAGGTTCCTGGCGGACCCGGGCCCGACCGAGGTTCCGGGCGAACTCCGGCCCGGCCGAGGTTCCCACCTGGACCCCGGACCGGCCGAGACTCCCACGTGGGTCCCGGGCGCAGGTCGGGTTCGTGGTGGCCCCGGCAGATGGCTCAGGGTTCCGGTGGACCCGGACCGCCCAGGATCCCGGCACCACGGGAGAGCACCCCAGTCTCCTGCGGGACCCCCGACCGGCCGAGGTATCGCACGTGGGCCCCGGGCCCGGGACAGGTTCCCGTCACCCCGAGAGCGGACCCGTCTCCCCGCGACCCCCGGGCCGACCCGAGGCTCCCCGGGGCGGCCCGGGGGTCGCGGAGCGCGGGGAACTGCGTGAACAGCCCCCGCGCAGCCCGAGACCGGTCCGGCGGGCGGCTCGCGGCCGCCGGCCACGGCCGGGGGCCCGTGCAAGATGGGCACCGGCCTCGGCCGGGTGGGCCCGTGCAAGAGGGCGGGCAGGGCACAACCTCTCCGGGTACAGTGCGGAGATCAGCAGACCCCAGGGTGAGGCCTCCGTACGTGTTGACCCAGACCACCACCAGGGTCCTCGAACCGAGTGACCTGGACGCCGCGCTCGCCGTCCTCGGCCGCGAGCCGGTGGCGAACGCTTTCGTCGCCTCCCGCGTACAGATCGCCGGGCTCGACCCATGGCGGCTCGGCGGCGAGATGTGGGGCTGGTACGAGGACGGCATGCTGCAGTCCCTCTGCTACGCGGGCGCCAACCTCGTCCCGATCTGCGCCACCCAGCGCGCCGTGCGCGGCTTCGCCGACCGGGCCCGCAGGGGCGGCCGCCGCTGCTCCTCGATCGTCGGTCCCGCCGAATCCACCGCCCTGCTGTGGCGGCTGCTCGAACCGAGCTGGGGCCCCGCCCGCGAGGTCCGCGCCCACCAGCCGCTGATGGTGACCGACCGGCTGCCCGCCGACATCGCCCCGGATCCGTTCGTCCGCCGCATCCGCAAGGACGAGATGGAGACGATCATGCCGGCGTGCGTCGCCATGTTCACCGAGGAGGTCGGCGTCTCGCCGATGGCCGGCGACGGCGGCCTGCTCTACCAGGCCCGGGTGGCCGAACTCGTCGGCTCCGGCCGGTCCTTCGCCCGCCTCGACCAGGACGGCAAGGTCGTCTTCAAGGCCGAGATCGGCGCCGCGACCGGCCTGGCCTGCCAGATCCAGGGCGTGTGGGTGGCCCCCGAGTACCGCGGGCGGGGAGTGGCGGCCCCCGGCATGGCGGCCGTGCTGCGCTACGCCCTCGCCGATGTCGCCCCGCTCGTCAGCCTCTACGTCAACGACTTCAACGCCGCGGCGCGGGCGACGTACCGCCGCGTCGGGTTCCAAGAGGTCGGCGCGTTCATGAGTGTCCTGTTCTGACGCCTGCCGCGGGCCCATCGGGACCTCACATGTCCCGCTGTCCGCCAGGTAGTCTCCCGGCATGCTGCGCTTCCCCGGTCAGGGCCCCCGCGACTCCCACGACGTCGTCATCGGCCCGCTGGATCTCACCGCGCGCGTCGACGAGGCGCTCGCCGTGCAGGCGCTCGCCTTCGGGCTCGGCGCCGACGAGATCGCCGTACGACGTCAGATCGTGCTGCGCCACCTCACCTTCCCGGGAGCCCACGCGCTCGGCGCCACCACCGTCGACGGACGGCTCGTCGGTTTCGTCTACGGCATGCCCAACGACCGCGCGCACTGGTGGTCCACCGTCGTCGAACCGTATCTGCGCGGCCGGGGCCACGACGGCTGGCTCGACGACTCCTTCGTGATCACCGAACTGCACGTCCACCCCCGCTTCCAGAACCGGGGTGTCGGCCGAGCCCTGATCACCTCCATCACGGACACCGCGGCCGAACCCCGCTCGATCCTCTCCGCGATCGACTTCGACAGCCCGGCCCGCGGCCTGTACCGCTCCCTCGGCTACGAGGACCTCGCACGGCAGGTCCTGTTCCCCAGCGCACCCAAGCCGTACGCCGTGATGGGCGCCCCGCTTCCGCTGCGACACCGCTAGTGACTCCTCCTCCCGGATGAATCCGGGGGCTTCTCCTGTCGGTGGCCAGACCACTTCGGGAAGGACCAGCCCGGCCCTGATGGCGACGTTGAGCGCACCGACCTGGTCGGCGTTGGCTGCGTGGCCGCAGCGGGTGCACTCGAATTCTGCCTGTGTGGTGCGGTTCTCGCCGGACACGTGCCCGCAGGTGGGGCAGGTGCGGGAGGTGTTGCGGGGGTCCACCGGGATCAGTACGCGACCGGCGCTTTCAGCCTTGTGCGCGAGGATGCCCAGGAACACCCCCAACCCGCATCGTGGATGCTGTTGTTCAGCCCGGCCTTGGCCGCCGCACCGTTGGGCCGGAAGCCACCGGGCGCGTCGGGGTCGGGTTCGGGCTTCGGGGTACGGACCATGTTCGCGATGTTCAGGCGTTCGTGGGCGATCGCGTCGTAGTCGCGGACCAGGGAGAGAGCGGTCTTGTGCGCGTGGTCGGTGCGTCGGCGCCCGATCTTGCGGTGGAGGGCGGCGACCTTCTCCACGGCCCGGCGGTGGCGGGCCGACCGGTTCTCCCGCCTGCGCCTGGGGAAGTCTTTCAGGGCGCGCTGGGCGTCGGCCAGGGCTGTTGCGCTGCGGCGGCCGTGGCGCGGGTTGGGGATGTGCCGGCCCTCGGACGTGGTGAGGAAGTGGGCGACGCCCATGTCGATGCCGGTCACCGCCCCGGTCGCGGGGAGAGGTTCGGCCGGAACCTCGTCGCAGGCGAGGATCACATACCACCGCCGGCCCTCGCGCTTGACGCTGACCGTCTTGACCCGGCCGTGTACCGCACGGTGCTGGTGGACGCGGACGTGCCCGACACCTCGGAGGCGGACACGGGTGACCGGGTCGTGTGGGGTGGAGTCCCAGCGGCAGCCGTCACCGTCCTTGGGGAACTCGACCGTGTCGAACCGGTTCACCCCCCGAAACCGCGGATACCCGGGCGTCTGCCCGGCCTTGACACGGCGGAAGAACGCGTGCATCGCCTTGTCCAGGCGGCGCAGAGTGGCCTGCTGCGAGGAGAACGACCAGCGTCCCTGACGTTGCGGGTGGAACGACCGGATGTCCTTCAGCTGCGCGGACTGATCCCCCTAGCGGACGGTGGTCTTCGAGGCGTGCCGGTAGGCGTCACGGCGTTCTTGCAAGGCCCCGTTGTAGAGCGAGCAGTGGTCGCGCAGCATCTCGCCCAGCGCCTGCTCCTGGCGGACGGTGGGACGGAGAAGGAACTTATACGCGCGGTGCACGACCACCCTCCTCCTGCTCCTTTTGCTTCTTGGTCGAGGAGCGTTCCCACTGGGTGTCGATGTACTGCTCGATGCTGTCGGCGCTGACGGCTCCGGCGGAGGCCACGAAGAACGACGACGACCACAGGGTGGGCATCTGCGACCTCAGGTGCGGGAACTCCTCGCGCAGGACGTGGGAGGTGACGCCTTTGAACTGGTTAGCCACGTACGACGCGGAAGCCTTCGGGCCGTGCTTCACGAACAGATGCACATGGTCGGGCTTCACCTCAAGGGCCATGACCTCCCAGCCCTTCTCGGTGGCCTTCGTCTCGATCAGCTCACGCAGCCGGACTGCGACCTGGCCGTCGAGGACCCGGCGGCGGTACTTCGGGCACCACACGACGTGCAGTCCCAAGTCGTACACGCCGCTGGAATACCGGCGGACCTTCCGAGCCACAGTCACAGCCGTCACTATACAAGCGGCGTGTGTCTAGTGTCCTCAGACCTCGGCGGCCTGATGTCAACAGCGCGGATCCATGAGGAAGGCGAAGGTCAGAGCAATTCCGAAAAGTGAATGCCCACGCCTGAAGACGCGGTTCCCCTCGCCGGAGGTCTAATGGATTTCCGGGGACGGCCGCTGCCCGGCTAACCTCCAGACATCACCCTTACGCAGCAGGAGTCGAGAATCATGGCCCAGGTCCAGCGCATGTCCCGTTTGATGGTCAAGACATTGCGTGACGACCCGGCGGACGCGGAGACGCTCAGCCACAAGCTGCTGGTCCGCGCCGGCTACGTACGACGCAACGCCGCGGGCATCTGGACCTGGCTGCCGCTCGGCAAGAAGGTCCTCGACAACGTCTCCCGGGTGGTCCGCGAGGAGATGGACGCCATCGGCGCCCAGGAGGTCCTCCTCCCGGCCCTGCTGCCCAAGGAGCCCTACGAGGCCTCCGCCCGCTGGGAGGAGTACGGCGACCTCCTCTTCCGCCTCAAGGACCGCAAGGGCGCGGAGTACCTGCTCGGCCCGACGCACGAGGAGATCTTCACCCTGGTGGTGAAGGACCAGGTGGCCTCGTACAAGGACCTGCCGGTCATGCTCTACCAGATCCAGACGAAGTACCGCGACGAGGCCCGCCCGCGCTCCGGCGTGCTGCGCGGCCGCGAGTTCCAGATGAAGGACTCGTACTCCTTCGACATCACGGACGAGGGTCTCGCCGAGTCCTACCGGCTGCACCGCGAGGCGTACCAGAAGATCTTCGCGCGCCTCGGTCTCGACTACCGCATCGTGTCCGCCGTCTCCGGCGCCATGGGCGGCTCGGCCTCCGAGGAGTTCCTCGCGCCCGCCGCCGCCGGTGAGGACACCTTCGTGGACTGCCCGGCCTGCGACTACGCCGCCAACACGGAGGCCGTGACCTTCAAGCTCACACCCGTCTCCGCGGAGCACGGCGCGGTCGAGGAGCTGGACACCCCCGACACCCCGACCATCGAGACGCTCGCCGAGCACCTCGGCGTGCCCGCCTCCGCGACGCTGAAGAACCTGCTGGTCAAGGTCGACGGCGAGATCGTCGCCGTGGGTGTCCCCGGCGACCGCGAGGTCGACCTCGGCAAGCTGGGCGAGCACCTCGCCCCGGCCGTCGTCGAGCTCGTCACGGCCGAGGACTTCGAGGGCCGGGCCGACCTCGTACGCGGCTACGTGGGCCCGCAGGGCCTGGAGAAGGTCCGCTACATCGCCGACCCGCGCGTCGCGCCCGGCACGGCCTGGATCACCGGGGCCAACAAGATCAACACACACGCGAAGAACGTCGTCGCCGGCCGTGACTTCGAGGTCGACGACTACCTCGACGTCGTCGTGGTGCAGGCGGGTGACCCCTGCCCGGCGTGCGGCACCGGCCTCAAGATGGACCGCGCCATCGAGATCGGTCACATCTTCCAGCTCGGCCGCAAGTACGCCGACACCTTCGGTCTCGATGTCCTCGGGCAGCAGGGCAAGCCGGTCCGCGTGACCATGGGCTCGTACGGCATCGGCGTCTCCCGCGCGGTCGCCGCGCTGGCCGAGCAGTCGGCCGACGAGCAGGGCCTGTGCTGGTCCAAGGAGGTCGCTCCCGCCGACGTGCACGTGGTCGCCGCGGGCAAGGCCCTCCAGACCGAGCTGGCGCTCGACGTGTCCGAGAAGCTCGGCGCCGCGGGCGTCCGCGTCCTGGTCGACGACCGCGCCGGCGTCTCCCCGGGCGTGAAGTTCACCGACGCGGAGCTGATCGGCGTACCGACGATCCTGGTCGCCGGCCGCCGCTCGGCCGAGGGCGTCGTGGAGCTGAAGGACCGCCGCACCGGCGAGCGCGAGGAACTGACCGTCGAAGAGGCGATCGCCCGCCTGACGGCGTAGCCGTTCACCCGGCGGCGCCCCCACAGTCTCCTCTCGCGAGGGGCGGGGGCGCCGCCGGGTTTTTTCTACAGGGTTGCTCCCCGCACACGCAGGATGTGACGATCCGTCATGTGCCGTGCGTCGTAAGGGTCATGCGCCCTGCGGGGAATCGGTCCGACAGGGAATTGGTCTGACAGCCCTAGAGCCAGCCGGCGAACTCCAGGAGGAGTTCGGCGTCGCGGAGGCGGCCGACCCGGCCCGCCCGGACGCCCGACTCGACGGCGCGGAACAGGGTCCAGCCGCGCAGCCGCTCCTGGTCCACGTCCAGGGACTCGGCGAGCCGCTTGACCCGGCGCCGGGTGATCGACGGCCCCGAAGGCGATGCGATGAGGTCCTCCACCCGGTCGCGGACCAGCCGGGCCAGGTCGAACGCGCACTCCCCGACCACCGGGTCCGGTCCGACGGCCAGCCAGGGCACGCGCTCCCCGGCGAGCACTTTGCTCTGCCGGAAGGTGCCGTGCAGGAGCCGTGCCTCGGGCGGTCCGGCCAGCAGCTCGTCGCGGGCCGTGAGCGCCGCGTCGACCAGGGCCCCGACCTCGGCTCCGGTACCGGCCTCGGCCGCCGCCGCGGCCCGCATGGCCTCGGCCTGCCGCCCGGTCCGCTCCGCGACGGTCTCGAAGACCTGGCCGGCGGGTGGCTCGACCCACAGCCGACGCAGCGTCCCCGCCGCCTCCAGCAGGGCCTTCGCCTCGGGCAGCGACCGCACGGACATGTCCGGGTGCAGCCGTTCAAGGAGCAGGACGCCATCGGAGCCGGAGGCGTCGCCGGGGTCGAGAAGGCGGACGGCGCCGCGGCCGTCCCAGTGGGCGAGCGCGGCCCGCTCGCTCTCCGGACGCGCCCGCTCGGGCGCCAGTTTCAGCACGGCGGGCGTGCCGTCGGCCTGTCGCACCAGGACGACCAGACTGCTGCGCCCACCCGGCGCCTGCACCCGTTCCACGGTCAACTCACGCAGATCGAGGGCCTGTTGGACCAGCTCGGGCAGCCTCTCCAGCCACTCGTCGGCCTCGTCGACCCCCTCCGGCCCGCTCCGGCGGGTCTCGCCGAGCGCCCGAAGAAGGCGCTGCGGCGGTTCGAAGGCCATGCGCGAGTCCATGCGCGAGATGTTCCCTTCCAGGTTCCAGGACGCGTTACGTCGGCGAGGGCGCCGTGGCGGACGGGTTGCCGGCCCGCTCGGCGAGCCCAGGGAAGGCTACGCTCTCGCCGCTCCAGCGCACCGCACGGACCGCGGCCTCCCGCAGCGCCCCGGCCGCCATGCGCCGCCGGTCGCCCGTGGCGGCGCGTACGAGGTCGGAGTACACATCGGCCACCCGCTCCTCCAGCTCGGCCGCGAACCGTATGGCCGTGGCGGTGTTCGTCACGGGGAACGGCAGCATGTACGCGGCCGACGCGGCCTCGGGTGAGCCGCCCATGTCCTTCACCGCCCGCGCCAGTTCGTCCCGGCGGGCCCGATGGGCGTCGTACGCCGACCGGGCGTCCGTCTGCCGGGCCTCGCCGATCCGGCCGCCGACGACGCCGTAGCCGTAGACGGCCGCGTGCTCGGCGCCCAGCGCGGCCTGCAGGGCCTTGAGCTCGGCTTCCTCGGTCCTGTTCCGCTTGCTCACTTCGCCGCCTTCGTCAGCAGAAACGCGTGGGCCGCACCGGCCGCCGCCACCGAGGCGAGCAGTCGGGCGAGCTCTCCGGGAACCTCCACCAGTGCCTGCGTCCGTTCGTCCGCGAGCGCCAGTTCGGCGGCGGCGAGGTCGGCGAGCGCGTCCTTGGGCCGGGCCGCCACACCGGGGGAGGCGCCGGCCGAAACCGAAGCCGCGCTCGACGCCGAACTCGAACTCGAACTCGAAGCCGACTCCGACGCGGAAGCCGACGGAGACCCCGACCGGGACGCGGACGGAGACGCCGACGAGGAGGGCGAGGGCGGGGACACGAGCGGAGACACGGACGGGGACGCGGACGCCCCCGCGCTGCCGCCTCCGAACGCCCTCACGTGCCGGACCACCTCCGCCCGCAGCGGGCCGAGCCGCTCCGCAAGGTCCGGATGGGCGGCGATCACCGCGGTGTACCGGTCGGAGAGCGTCATGCTGTCGCGGGCGGCACGAGCGCGGGCCCGGTCCGCGGCCGAGGGGCTGCCGCCCGTCGTGTCGCTGGACGGCTCGGGAGCGGAACAGCCCGCGAGCGCGAAGGCGCCCGCGGCGGCCGCGAGCAGGGTCCTTCGGCGCGGACCCGACGGGGTGCGCGACGGCAGGGGGAACGACACGGCAGACGTCCTCGGAGGGCTCGAACGAAAGTATGGGCGAGCTGCCCGCGATCACGGTACCCGCGCATCGGCCGATCACCGCCCAGCGGCTCTCGCCCATCTGTCTCCGGCGCGATTTCGCGGACGCTCTCCGGCAGCTGTCCGCGCGAGCACACCCGTCGCGGTGGACGGCAACACCCTCCGCGACCGGATACCCTTTGAGCTGACACGCGACCAACCCACAACAGCACACGCGGCCGAGGAGTCACCCGGATGAGCACGACCCAGAGCGAGAGGCTGCGAGAACTCCTGGATCCGCTCGTGAGCTCCCAGGGCCTCGATCTGGAAGAGATCGAAGTGGAGACCGTAGGCCGCAAGCGTGTTCTGCGCGTCGTCGTGGACTCGGACGAAGGTGCCGACCTGGACGCGATCGCCGATGTGAGCCGCGCGCTCTCGGCGAAGCTCGACGAGACGGACGCGATGGGTGCGGGTGAATACACCCTCGAAGTCGGAACCCCCGGTGCCGAGCGCGAGCTCAAGGAGCACCGCCACTACGTACGCGCCACCGACCGCCTGGTGAAGTTCCAGCTGGCGGAGAACGAAGAACTGCTCGCCAGGATCCTGCGGGTCGAGGACGACGGTCTGGATGTCGAAGTGCCGGGCGTGAAGGGGCGCAAGCCCACCGCCAAGCGGCTCGCCTTCGCGGACATCGTCAAGGCCCGGGTCCAGGTCGAGTTCAGCCGCAAGGACAAGAAGGAAGAGGAGGCGTAGCCGTGGACATCGACATGAGTGCCCTGCGGGGTTTGGTACGGGAGAAGGAGATCTCCTTCGACCTGCTGGTCGAAGCGATCGAGTCGGCCCTCCTCATCGCCTACCACCGCACCGAGGGAAGCCGCCGGCGCGCGCGCGTGAAACTCGACCGGGAGACCGGCCATGTGACCGTGTGGGCGAAGGAGGACCCCGAGGATCTGGAGGAGGGGCAGGAGGCGCGCGAGTTCGACGACACCCCGTCGGGGTTCGGCCGGATCGCCGCGACCACCGCCAAGCAGGTCATCCTGCAGCGCCTGCGGGACGCGCAGGACGACGCGACCCTCGGCGAGTACGCGGGCCGTGAGGGCGACATCGTCACCGGTGTGGTCCAGCAGGGCCGCGACCCGAAGAACGTGCTCGTCGACATCGGCAAGCTGGAGGCCATCCTGCCGGTGCAGGAGCAGGTCCCCGGCGAGAACTACGAGCACGGCCTGCGCCTGCGCTCGTACGTCGTACGGGTGGCCAAGGGCGTCCGCGGTCCGTCCGTGACCCTGTCCCGTACGCACCCGAACCTCGTGAAGAAGCTCTTCGCGCTGGAGGTGCCGGAGATCGCCGACGGTTCCGTCGAGATCGCCGCCATCGCCCGCGAGGCCGGCCACCGCACGAAGATCGCCGTCCGGTCCAACCGCAGCGGTCTGAACGCCAAGGGCGCCTGCATCGGCCCCATGGGCGGCCGGGTGCGCAACGTGATGGCCGAACTGAACGGCGAGAAGATCGACATCGTCGACTGGTCGGACGACCCGGCCGACATGGTGGCGAACGCGCTCTCCCCGGCCCGTGTCTCCAAGGTCGAGGTCGTCGACCTCGCGGCCCGCTCCGCGCGGGTGACCGTCCCCGACTACCAGCTGTCGCTGGCGATCGGCAAGGAGGGCCAGAACGCCCGCCTCGCCGCCCGCCTCACGGGCTGGCGGATCGACATCCGTCCGGACACCGAGCACCCCGCCGAGCAGCGCGGGGAATAGATCGGGAATAGATCCGGCCCGCGGATCGGTTACATCACGACAACAGCCGTTCGATTTTTGCCCCAAAGGGGTGAGGTCGGTACGGGGAGGTAGACTTAAGAGTGTCTGGCCGGACGCGAGCCCGCGCATGCCCTGAACGCACCTGTGTGGGGTGCCGGGAGCGAGCGGCCAAGAGAGACTTGCTGCGCATCGTGGCGGTCGAGGGCGAATGCGCCCCCGATCCTCGCGGTACGCTGCCCGGCCGGGGTGCGTACGTGCATCCCGTTCTGGTCTGTCTCGATCTGGCGGTCCGCCGCCGGGCGGTCCCACGGGCGCTGCGCGCCCTCGGACCGCTCGACACCGAGGCCTTGCGCCTCTACGTCGAGCAGGCAAACCCGTAAGAAAGCGTCGTGCGGAACCCCCGTGCGGCCCTGGTATTCCGCGAGTTGGAAGTAGGTCGAGATTGCGATGAGCACTCGATGAGCACGCGATGAGTACGCCCATGAAGTAGCGACGGTCCGGACGCAGACCCGGACCTAAAAGGAGCGAAGTGGCTAAGGTCCGGGTATACGAACTCGCCAAGGAGTTCGGCGTAGAGAGCAAGGTCGTCATGGCCAAGCTCCAAGAACTCGGTGAATTCGTCCGTTCGGCGTCCTCGACTATCGAGGCCCCCGTCGTACGCAAGCTGACAGATGCCCTCCAGCAGGGCAACGGTGGCGGCAAGCCCGCCCCGCGCAAGGCGTCCCCGGCCAAGCCGGGTGCCCCCTCTCCGGCGCAGGCGGCCCGTCCGGCCGCCCCGCGCCCGCCGGCCCCGAAGCCGGCCGCGGCCGAGACTCCCGCGGCTGCTCCGGTCACCCCGGCCGCAGCGGGCCCGCGCCCGACTCCGGGTCCCAAGCCGGCCCCGAAGCCCGCTCCGGCGGCTCCGGCTCCGGCCGTGCCCGAGTTCACCGCGCCCCCGTCGGCGCCGACCGCGCCGACGACTCCGTCGACGTCCTCGGCTCCGGCCGCGGGTCCCCGTCCGGGCGCCCCGCGTCCCGCCGGCCAGGCTCCGCGTCCCGGTGCCCGTCCTGCCGGTGGTCCCGGTCAGGGTGGTCAGGGTCGTGGTGACCGTCCCGAGCGTGGCGACCGTCAGGGCGCCCCGCGTCCCGGCGGTCAGGCTCCGCGTCCCGGTGCCCGTCCGGCCGGTCCCCGTCCGGGCAACAACCCGTTCACCTCTGGTGGCTCCACCGGCATGGCGCGTCCGCAGACGCCCCGTCCGGGTGGTGCCCCGCGTCCCGGTGGCGCCGGTGCCCCCGGTGGTCCGCGTCCGCAGGGCGCGGGCGGCCAGGACCGTGCTCCGCGTCCCCAGGGCGGTCCCGGCGGCGCTCCGCGTCCGCAGGGCGGTCCGGGCGGTGCCCGTCCCACTCCGGGCGGCATGCCCCGTCCGCAGGCCCCGCGTCCCGGCGGCGGTCCGGGCGGTAACCGTCCGAACCCCGGCATGATGCCTCAGCGTCCGGCCGCGGGCAGCCCGCGTCCCGGCGGCGGCCCCGGTGGCCGTGGTCCCGGTGCCGGCGGCGGTCGTCCCGGTGGTCCCGGTGCCGGCGGCGGTCGTCCCGGTGGCGGTTTCGCCGGTCGTCCGGCCGGTCCCGGTGGTGGCGGCGGCGGTTTCGCCGGCCGTCCCGGTGGTCCCGGTGGCGGTGGCGGCGGTTTCGCCGGCCGTCCCGGTGGTCCCGGTGGTGGCGGCGGCGGTCGTCCCGGCTTCGGCGGTCGTCCGGGTGGTCCCGGTGGCCGTGGTGGCACACAGGGTGCGTTCGGCCGTCCCGGCGGTCCGGCGCGTCGTGGTCGCAAGTCGAAGCGGCAGAGGCGCCAGGAGTACGAGGCCATGCAGGCCCCGTCCGTCGGCGGCGTGATGCTGCCTCGCGGCAACGGACAGTCCGTCCGCCTGTCGCGCGGTGCGTCCCTCACCGACTTCGCCGAGAAGATCGGCGCCAACCCGGCGTCGCTCGTCGGCGTGATGATGAACCTCGGCGAGATGGTCACTGCCACGCAGTCCGTCTCCGACGAGACGCTGAAGCTCCTCGCGGACGAGATGAACTTCGTCCTCGAGATCGTCAGCCCCGAGGAGGAGGACCGCGAGCTGCTCGAGTCCTTCGACATCGAGTTCGGCGAGGACGAGGGCGACGAGGACGACCTCGTGGTCCGTCCGCCGGTCGTGACCGTCATGGGTCACGTCGACCACGGTAAGACCCGCCTTCTCGACACCATCCGCAAGACGAACGTCGTCGCGGGCGAGGCCGGCGGTATCACGCAGCACATCGGCGCGTACCAGGTCGCGACCGAGGTCAACGGTGAAGAGCGCAAGATCACCTTCATCGACACCCCCGGTCACGAGGCGTTCACCGCCATGCGTGCCCGTGGTGCCAAGTCGACCGACATCGCGATCCTCGTGGTGGCGGCCAACGACGGTGTGATGCCCCAGACGATCGAGGCGCTGAACCACGCCAAGGCGGCCGACGTGCCGATCGTGGTCGCGGTCAACAAGATCGACGTCGAGGGTGCCGACCCGACCAAGGTGCGCGGTCAGCTCAC
Organism: Streptomyces sp. NPDC005784; assembly: GCF_042871525.1. Lineage (NCBI taxonomy): Bacteria > Bacillati > Actinomycetota > Actinomycetes > Kitasatosporales > Streptomycetaceae > Streptomyces > Streptomyces sp. NPDC005784. The sequence continues at coordinate 24,206 of NZ_JBIAIQ010000010.1, read as the reverse complement.
CGAGTTCGGTCTGGTGGCCGAGGAGTACGGCGGCGACACGATGTTCGTCGACATCTCCGCCAAGCAGGGTCTGAACATCGACGCCCTGCTGGAGGCCGTGGTCCTGACCGCGGACGCCTCGCTCGACCTGCGGGCCAACCCGGAGCAGGACGCGCAGGGCATCGCGATCGAGTCCCACCTCGACCGTGGCCGCGGTGCCGTTTCGACGGTCCTGGTCCAGCGCGGCACGCTGCGCATCGGCGACACCATGGTGGTCGGCGACGCGTACGGCCGTGTCCGGGCGATGCTCGACGACAACGGCAACAACGTCGAGGAAGCGGGTCCGTCGACCCCCGTCCTGGTCCTGGGTCTCACCAACGTCCCGGGCGCCGGCGACAACTTCCTGGTTGTCGACGAGGACCGCACGGCGCGTCAGATCGCCGAGAAGCGCGCGGCGCGTGAGCGCAACGCCAACTTCGCCCGCCGGGGTGTCCGGTTCTCCCTGGAGAACCTGGACGAGGCCCTCAAGGCCGGTCTGGTGCAGGAACTCAACCTCATCATCAAGGGCGACGCGTCCGGTTCGGTGGAGGCTCTCGAGTCCTCGCTGCTCCAGCTCGACGTCGGCGACGAGGTCGACATCCGCGTCCTGCACCGCGGTGTGGGTGCGGTCACCGAGTCCGACATCAACCTGGCGACCGGCTCCGACGCCATCGTCATCGGCTTCAACGTCCGCGCTGCGGGCCGCGCGGCGCAGATGGCGGAGCGCGAGGGCGTCGACGTCCGGTACTACTCGGTGATCTACCAGGCCATCGAGGAGATCGAAGCGGCCCTCAAGGGCATGCTCAAGCCGGAGTACGAGGAGGTCGAGCTCGGCACGGCGGAGATCCGCGAGGTCTTCAAGTCGTCCAAGCTCGGCAACATCGCCGGTGTCCTGGTCCGCTCGGGCGAGGTCAAGCGCAACACCAAGGCGCGACTCGTCCGCGACGGAAAGGTCATCGCGGAGAGCCTCAACATCTCCGGGCTGCGTCGCTTCAAGGACGACGTCACCGAGATCCGCGAAGGGTTCGAGGGCGGTATCAACCTCGGCAACTTCAACGACATCAAGGTCGACGACGTCATCGCGACGTACGAGATGCGCGAGAAGCCGCGCTCGTAAAGCGGTTCCAGGCTGGCCGGCGGTGAGCAGTCACCGCCGGCCAGCCTGGCTTTTACCGGATCACGCAATTCCCCGCGTCCCGAAGAGGGACGCGGGGAACTGTGTGACCGGCCTCGGCCGGTCATGCGGCCGGTCATCCGGCCGGCGCTCGACCGGGGGCCCGGAAACCCCGTCGAGTGAGCAGACGGTTCGTTGTACGGTTCTGATGTCCCTGCCAAGTGCATTGGCAGGCCATCTATCCCGTACCGGCGGGACATCCGGTTACACATGTATGTGGGGACGCTGTCCTTCGATCTGCTCCTCGGCGACGTTCACTCGCTCAAGGAGAAACGCTCTCTCGTCCGGCCGATCGTCGCCGAACTCCAGCGGAAGTACGCGGTGAGTGCCGCCGAGACGGGCAACCAGGACCTTCACCGCCGGGCAGAGATCGGCCTGGCGGTGGTCTCCGGGGACACCATGCACCTGACCGACGTACTGGACCGGTGCGAACGGCTGGTCGCGGCGCGACCGGAGGTGGAACTGCTGTCGGTACGGCGCAGAGTCCACACAGACGAAGACTGACGAAACAAGCAAGGCGAAGAAGGAGACGGACCAGTGGCCGACAACGCGCGGGCGAAGAGGCTGGCGGACCTCATCCGAGAGGTGGTGGCCAAGAAGCTGCAGCGCGGGATCAAGGACCCGCGGCTCGGCACTCACGTCACCATCACGGACACCCGGGTCACCGGGGACCTCCGGGAGGCCACCGTCTTCTACACGGTGTACGGGGACGACGAGCAGCGTGCCGAGGCGGCCGCCGGCCTGGAGAGCGCCAAGGGCGTGCTCCGCTCGGCCGTCGGCGCGGCGGCGGGCGTGAAGTTCACGCCGACGCTGACGTTCGTCGCGGACGCCCTGCCGGACACCGCCAAGACCATCGAGGACCTGCTCGACAAGGCACGGGCCTCGGACGAGAAGGTGCGCGAGGTCTCGGCCGGCGCGTCCTTCGCGGGTGACGCGGACCCGTACAAGAAGCCGGGCGAGGACGACGAGGACGACGCGGCGGAATGACGCAGAAGCCCAACACGCCCGACGGGCTTGTCATTGTCGACAAGCCGTCGGGCTTCACCTCGCACGACGTGGTCGCCAAGATGCGCGGGATCGCCAGGACGCGCCGGGTCGGCCACGCGGGCACCCTCGACCCCATGGCGACGGGCGTGCTCGTCCTCGGGGTCGAGAAGGCCACCAAGCTCCTCGGGCACCTCGCGCTCACCGAGAAGGAGTACCTCGGCACGATCCGGCTCGGCCAGAACACGCTGACCGACGACGCCGAGGGCGACATCACCTCCTCGACGGACGCCTCCGGCGTGAACCGCGACGCGATCGACGCCGGGGTCGCCAAGCTGACCGGCGCCATCATGCAGGTGCCGTCCAAGGTCAGCGCCATCAAGATCGACGGCGTGCGCTCGTACAAGAGGGCGCGCGAGGGCGAGGAATTCGAGATCCCGGCCCGCCCGGTGACCATCTCGTCGTTCGCGGTGTACGACATCCGTGAGGCGGTCGCCGAGGACGGCACCCCGGTGCTCGACCTGGTCGTCTCCGTCGTCTGCTCGTCCGGGACGTACATCCGGGCGATCGCCCGCGACCTCGGCGCGGACCTGGGCGTCGGCGGTCACCTCACCGCCCTGCGCCGCACCCGCGTCGGCCCCTACAAACTGGACTCCGCGCGCACCCTCGACCAGCTCCAGGAGGAGCTGACGGTGATGCCGATCGCGGAGGCGGCCGCGGCCGCGTTCCCGCGCTGGGACGTGGACACCAGGCGCGCCGGGCTGCTGCTGAACGGCGTCCGGCTCGACATGCCCGACGAGTACACGGGCAAGGGCACCGTGGCGGTCTTCGACCCCGAGGGCCGGTTCCTCGCGCTGGTGGAGGAGCAGAAGGGCAAGGCGAAGAGCCTGGCCGTCTTCGGCTGAGGTTCCCTTCGGCCGAGGTCCCCCGCGCGCACGCCAGGTGCGCCGGACGGGTGGACACTCCGCCCGTGGAGCGGCGATCACGGGGTCTCGTGCCCGCCGCTCCACGGTCCCCCCTCGGGTCCCCCACCCAAGGGTGTATATCCATCCACTCTCCCGTATTCACCCCATCGGGCAGGCGCTCGGAGTGAACCGAGGGAGTAGAAGGGGGCGCGTTCGCCTCACGATCTGTCCCGCTGATCACCTCACCCCTACCGTCGGAGCAGGAGCGCGGCGGGGAGGTTCGAGTATGGCGGGGCGAGGCCCGCGGACCGGGAACGACGAGGCGGCGGTCGACGCCGGACAGGCGCGGGACGATGTCCTCGTACGCGTCTGCGACCTGGCGGGCCGTCCACGCGGCACGGGTTTCGCGGCCGACCATCACGGCACCGTGATCACCGGCCACGAGGCCGTCGACGGCTTGGACCGACTCGTCCTGCACGCCCCCGGCGACCGCACCTGTGTCGTGACCGCCGACGCAGTCACGCCGCTGCCCGAAGTCGGTCTGGCCCTCGTACGCACCGAAGGTCTCGGCCTCGGCCCGCTCCCCGTCACCGTGCGGGACCGCGTCGCGACCGGTACGTACGTCCGGATCGCGGCGGGCGGCTGGCGCGAGGCGCGGGTGCTGGGCTCCTCCGCCGTGACGTACCCGACCACCGGCCGAATCCATCTCCTGCGCGACACACTGGAGTTGGCGATCGGCACGGCGGGCGCGGACGCGCTCCGGCCGGGCGGCGGAGCGGCCGGGGGGCCGGTCCTCGACGCCGGCACCGGCGCCGTGGTCGCCGTCGTCGGCACCGCCCTGCTTCCCCGGACGCCGGACGGCACCGGGCCGGAGGAGACTCCGGCCGGCCATCGGGCGCCCGGCTTCGCCGTCCCCCTTCGCGGTACCGCGGGGCCGCTCGCCGATTTGTTGGCCCGCAACGCGGCGACCGTTCCCGCGTACGGCGCCGATCTGAATCTCGCGGGCGCACTGGAACTCACCGCGACCTCGGTGGGCTCGGACGGACCCCGTCCACCGGTCCCGTCCGGGGCCGCGGGAACGGACCCCGGAATCGTCGAACGGGCCGATGTCATCAGGGAGTTCGCGACGTTCGAGAGCGGCCCGGCCGTCGTCCTCGGGCTCGTCGGCCCGCCCGGCAGCGGCCGTACGACGGAACTGGCCGCGCTCGCCGCCCGCCGCCTGCGGGGCCCCGAACCGGCGCCCACCCTTTGGCTGCGCGGCGCCGACCTCCGCGCCGACGACACCTCGGTGGCGGACGCGGCGACGCGCGCCCTGGAGCGCGCCGGGCGGATCGTGGCCGCGTCCCGGCAGAGCCCCGGCGCGCCCGGGGCGGAGGCCGCGCGGCGGTCCGCGGACGAGGATGTGCTGCCCCCCGAGGGATACGGCGGCGAACTCGGCGACATCGGTCCGGACCGGCTGGCGCGCTCCACCACCCGGCCGCTGCTGCTCCTTCTCGACGGCCCCGAGGAGATGCCACCCGAGCTTGCCCACCGGCTCCCCGCCTGGACCGAGGGAACGGCCGCCTGGCTGACGGAGACCGGCACCCGACTCGTGGTCGGCTGCCGGGCGGAGTACTGGGAACGGGCGGGGGCGGAATTTCCGGCGGAGCTGCTGCACCGGCCGTCGGCGTACCCGGGCGGGCAGCCCTCGCCGGACGCGGACGCCGACGGCCTGCCCGCCTGTGTGCGGCTCCGCGATCTGACCGAGGAGGAGGCCCGGCGAGCCCGGTCGCGTGCCGGGATTCCGGAGGGCACCCTCGTGCCGGCCGACGCCCGCCATCCGCTGGTGCTGCGGCTGCTCTCCGAGGTGCGGGCCGCGCCGGTGGACCTGCCGGCCGAACGGCTCGACCGCGACGACGTGTTCGCGGCCCACCTCGACCTGATGTGCCTGCGCGTCGCGGTCCGGCTCGCCGCGGCGAACGGGTTGCGCGGCACCGCCGTGCGGCGGCTCGCCGCCCGGGTCTCCGGCCAGGTTCACGAAGCCGCCCGACGCTGTCTGGGACCCGGGCAGGGCCAACTGCACCGGGTGTCCTTCGAAGCCGTCTTTCCCTGGGGCCCGGCCCCGGGCCGCCTCGCCGGCATCACCGGCTGGGCGTCCGCCGTTCTCACCGAGGGACTCCTCGTTCCGGCCGGCGACGGTTACCGCTTCGCCCACGAAGAGCTCGCCGACTGGATCCAGGGCACCCACCTCGACCTGGACGCGGCGCTGGACAGCCTGGTCCACCGCGCGCCCGCCGCACCCGACAACGGCCCCGGGCGTACGGGGACCACGGCGCCCGGCCGTCGGCACGCCCGCCGCGCCCGGTCCACAGGGCCCGACTCTGGAGCGCCCGACTCCGGGGCGGACACCCTTCCCGTCCCCCGCCACAGGATCGGCCCCGTCGTCGAGGCCCTGCTCCTGCTGGCCCGTCAACAGGGCACCGCCGAACTGACCCTCCGTCTGGAGGGTCTCGTCCACGCGGTCGACGATCTGCTGTCCGAGGCCGCCCCGGACCGCCTCACCGTCCCGCCCGGCGCAGCCCCGCCCGGCACCCCGCACAGGGCCCCGCTGGGCGACCCCCTCTGGTGGGCCACTCGCCTCTGCACCACAGTGCTGCTCAGGGTGCCCGACGCGACCCCGTACATCGGCGTGCTGCGGCTGCTCACCGAGCGGATCGTGGCGTGGCGGCAGCAGGGCAGGGCCGTGCCGGAGGAGTTCGGCCCGGCGTTCTGGGTGGTGCTGCCCGTACCGGACGAGGAACGCTTCGACCTGCTCAGGCGCCTGGTGGTCGCCGACCCCCGCCGGGCCCCGGCGACCGAGCCCTCGGACCCCGGCGAGGCCTCCGCCGCCCCGCGCCATCTCGACACCGTCTCCCGTCTCCTCGAGGCCGACCCCACCGCCGTACACCGCCACCTCACGCGCTGGTTCGAGGACGAGCGGTCGCTGCCCGCGACCCCGAACGCGACCGTGGCCACGGCCGCGCAGGCGCTGCTGTACGCGCACCGGCGGCGGGCGCCGGACGATCTGGCCGAGTCCCTGGTGGCCTGCGCCCACCCGCGGGGCGACGAACTGCTGGCCGTGCTGGCCGAGGAGGAGCCGTCGCCCGTGTGCCGGGCGGTGGACCGGTGGGCGCACGACGAACAGCCGGTGCGGCGCGTGGCCGCGGTCGCGTACGGGCTGCGGGCGGCGCCGTTCGCGGGGACGGCGGCCGACCGCGAGCTGCTGCGTCACGCCGCTCTCACCCTGCTCGCCCGTCCAGCCGACCGCACGCTGCACGGCGGGGCGCTCGGCATCCTCGTACGGGATCCGTTCACGCGTGCTCTCTACCTGCCGCAAGCTGTGGAGCGCTTCGCGGCCGACGACCCACGGCTGCCCCCGAGCGCGTTGGCCGCCGCACTCACCACCCACCCCGAGCCCGTGCTCGCCGCCTTCCGCGACCGGCTGCGGCGGCTCGGCCCCGACACGGCCGAACTGCTGAGCTCCCTCGCCGACGTCACCGCACCGGCGCTCGCCCGCCCGGTCGCCGCGCTGGTGCGGGAGACCGTGGAGTTCTGCCCAGGAGCCGCCGCGTACATGGCTGCATACGTGGACCGGCGCCTCGACCGCGGGAGCACCGCCCAGACCGTACTGTTTCCCCTGGTCAGCGGTCTGTTGGAGGGCTGTTGCGCGTCGGTGCGGACGGCGCTCGCCCAGGTCCTCGCGACGCCGGGAGACAAGGCGTCGACCCCGCTGCGGCGCGAGCTGCTCGATCTGCTGCTGGCGCACGAGCGGGATCCGGCCGTTCTCGTCACCGTCCTGAGGGCCGCCGCCGACGGCCTCGACCGGCGAGGCGAGGAGCCCACCCGCGAATTGGTGCACCGCGTCGGCCTTCTCCTCGTCCGCACACCGGCCGGGGCCACCGGCTTCGACCGAGGTCTCGTCGACGAGGCCCGGCGCGTACCTGGCTTCGCCACCCTGGTCGCCCGCTGGCTGACCGGCACCCCCGAGGAGTGGTCCGCCATGGTCGGCCCCAGCACCCGCCGCCTGATCGACAACCTGGCCGGCGTGAGGGTTCCCATCTGAAGCACGCCCGCGCACGGCACTCCGCGCCGCACACCGCGGCCGTGGCGCTGAGCAATCGGTCACAGCCCGATGCCGATGCAAGCCGAGAGCACACGGCATGGCACCCTTAGAGCTGCGAATAAGGCAATCACGGACACGGGTTCGACAAGGAGCGGTCACAGTGCAGCGCTGGCGTGGCTTGGAGGACATCCCCGAGGACTGGGGGCGCAGCGTCGTCACCATCGGTTCCTACGACGGGGTGCACCGCGGACACCAGCTGATCATCCGGCATTCCGTGGACCGCGCCCGTGAGCTGGGCGTCCCCTCCGTCGTGGTCACCTTCGACCCGCACCCAAGCGAGGTGGTCCGCCCCGGCAGCCACCCCCCGCTGCTCGCCCCGCACCACCGCCGCGCCGAACTGATGGCCGAACTCGGCGTGGACGCCCTGCTCATCCTGCCGTTCACCACCGAGTTCTCGAAGCTGTCGCCCGCCGACTTCGTGGTGAAGGTGCTGGTCGACAAGCTGCACGCCAAGGCCGTCGTCGAGGGCCCCAACTTCCGCTTCGGCCACAAGGCCGCCGGCAACGTCGACTTCCTGCGCGAGCAGGGGGCGACCTACGACTTCGAGGTCGAGGTCGTGGACCTCCATGTGACCGGCGAGGCGGGCGGCGGCGAGCCGTTCTCCTCGACTCTCACCCGGCGCCTCGTCACCGAGGGCGATGTCGAGGGCGCTCGCGAGATCCTCGGACGGCCGCACCGCGTCGAGGGCATCGTCGTCCGCGGTGCCCAGCGGGGCCGCGAGCTCGGCTTCCCCACGGCGAACGTCGAGACCCTCCCGCACACCGCGATCCCCGCCGACGGCGTCTACGCCGGCTGGCTGCACGCGCAGGGCGAGGCCATGCCCGCCGCGATCTCCGTCGGCACGAACCCCCAGTTCGACGGCACCGAGCGCACGGTGGAGGCGTACGCCATCGACCGCGTCGGCCTCGACCTCTACGGTCTGCACGTCGCCGTCGACTTCCTCGCCTTCGTCCGCGGCCAGGCCCGCTTCGACTCCATCGAGGCACTGCTGGAAGCCATCACCGACGATGTGAAGCGCTCGCTGGAACTGATCGAGGCGTACGACGGGGAATAGTCCCCCTGCCTTCCACCGCCGCTCCAGTACCTCCAGCACCTCCAGTACCTCCAGCTCTACGTCGATCCCGGATGTGCGAAGGCCCGCACCGAACGCGAACGGTGCGGGCCCGAGCGGGAATCGGCCCCTTGACGGGGCCGATCGGCTTCTACTGCTGAGGGGGTGCCGGGGGCGGCGGCGTCTGCCCCTGCCCCTGGTTCGGTTGGTACGGCTGTCCGGGCTGGAACTGCTGACCCGGCTGAGGCGGCTGCGAGTAGCCCTGCCCCGGTGCCTGCGGATAGGGCTGACCCGGCTGCTGCGGGTAGGGCTGTCCCGGCTGGGCGTACGGCTGTCCGGGCTGGGGCTGCTGCGGAGCCTGACCGGGGGCGGCCTGTCCGGGAACCTGCTGTCCCGGAGCGTACTGTCCGGGAACCTGCTGCCCGGGAACGTACTGGCCCGGCATCGGCGGCGCGGCCACCGGCGGCGGGTTGCCGTCGTTCGTCCACAGCCCGTGCGACTGCTGGTGCCGCGCGATGTCCTCGGCGACCATCGCGGAGAGGTTGAAGTACGCCTCCCGCACCTTGGGGCGCATCATGTCGAGGTCGACCTCGGCGCCCGCGGACAGATGCTCGTCGAACGGCACGACCACGACACCGCGGCAGCGCGTCTCGAAGTGGCTGACGATGTCATCCACCTTGACCATCTTGCCGGTCTCGCGCACTCCGGAGATGACGGTGATCGACCGCGCGACTAGGTCCGCGTACCCGTGCGCCGACAGCCAGTCCAGTGTCGTACTGGCGCTGCTCGCCCCGTCCACCGACGGCGTCGAGATGATGATGAGCTGGTCGGCGAGGTCGAGCACCCCACGCATGGCGCTGTACAGCAGACCCGTACCGGAGTCGGTCAGGATGATCGGGTACTGCTTGCCCAGGACGTCTATCGCGCGCCGGTAGTCCTCGTCGTTGAAGGCCGTGGACACGGCCGGGTCGACGTCGTTGGCGATGATCTCCAGCCCGGAGGGCGCCTGGGAGGTGAACCGCCGGATGTCCATGTACGAGTTGATGTACGGGATCGCCTGCACGAGGTCACGAATGGTGGCGCCGGTCTCACGACGCACCCGGCGGCCGAGCGTACCGGCGTCCGGGTTGGCGTCGATCGCGAGGATCTTGTCCTGGCGCTCGGTGGCGAGCGTGGAGCCGAGCGCGGTGGTCGTGGTCGTCTTGCCCACACCACCCTTGAGGCTGATGACGGCGATCCGGTAGCACGAGAGCACCGGAGTCCGGATCAGTTCCAACTTCCGCTGCCGCTCGGCCTCTTCCTTCTTCCCGCCCAGCTTGAAGCGCGACGACGCGGCCGCCGGACGACCGCTCTTGGCCTTCTGCCTCTTGTTGTTGAGCAGCCGGTCGGAAGAGAGCTCCACCGCCGCGGTGTACCCGAGCGGGGCCGTGCCGGGATTGGTCGGCTGCCGCTGATCGTGCCGCACGGGCTGCGGCCAGGCGGTACCGGTCCGCGGGTCGACGGGGGCGGCGGGCTGCTGCTGTACGGGAGGGGGCCCCGGCTGGTGCGGAGGCTGCGGCTCTGGGCTCTGCGGCTGGGCCGACCCCGGGTACGGCGGGGCCGCCTGTCCCGGGGCCGGGGGCTGCTGGTGCGGCTGCGCGAGGTCGTAACCGGGCTGCGGGACGGGCGAGTTGGCCGCCGGCTGCGGGAATCCGTAGCCCTGCTGAGGGACGGGAGCGGGAGCCGGGGCCCGCGGCGGCACGGCGTCCGGCACGGGTACGGGCGCGCCGGGCTGCGGGAACCCGTAGCCGGGAGCCTGCGGGGCGGCGGGGTGGGCCGGCTGCTGGTCCTGGGGCGGGGTGTTCTGCTGCGGGAACCCGTAGCCCGGAGCGGGAGCGGACTGGTTGAGTCCCTGCTGCCCCGGGGCGGGAGCGTTCTGCTGCGGGAACCCGTAGCCCGGGGCCTGCGGGGCGGCAGGCTGGGCCGGCTGCTGGTCCTGGGGCGCGGCGTTCTGCTGTGGGAACCCGTATCCCGGGGCCCCGGCGGGCGGGGCAGCTGGGGCCGGGGCGGGCGCTCCGGGATACGGGAAGGCGTAGCTGCCCTGCGGGGCGGATGCCTGGTCCGGGGCGCCGGACTGGGGGAACCCGTAACTCCCCTGCTGCGGCGGAGCCGCTGCGGGCGCCTCGGATACAGGGGCCGGCGGTACCGAGGGCCGGGCCTGCGGCGGAGCCGGCACGGCGTTCTCGAATCCGGCCGGCTGCACAGGCGCGGGCCCCTGCGGCGAACCCGCCGCACCGGGCGCAGCGGGCGCACCAGAAGAGGGCCACGCCGACGGCACGGGCTGCGGCGCTGGGGGCTGGAAGGGCTGGCCGGGGGCGGGGGACTGCGCGGCGGGGGGCTGGAAGGGCTGACCCGGTGCGGGTGAGGGTGCGGGGGGCTGGAAAGGCCGGCCCGGCGCGGGCGCTTGTGCGGCCGGAGAGTGGAAGGGCTGGCCCGGTGCGGGCGCCGGGGGCTGGAAGGACTGGCCCGCTGCCGGTGCGGACGGCGGCTGCTGCGGCAACGGCACCTGCTGCGGCACCTGGTCCTGCGCGGCCGGTGCGGGCTCCACGGAGGCGGGCCACTGCGGGGCCGGTGCGGGTGCCGCGGGCTGGTAGGCGGGCGGCAAGGGCGGCAGCCCACCCTGCGGCAGCGGTGGCGGAGCCCAGGCCGGGGGAGTGTCGTGCACACTCGCGGGCTCCTCCGGCCGGACCACGGGCACCGCGTCCTGGGGCTCGCTGACCTGGAAGGAGTCGTCCTGCGGCTGGAACCCGTCGGCCACAGGGGCATCGCTGTCCGTGCCGACCTCGTCGTCCATGGAGCGCGGCTCCACGACCTCGGCGACCTCGCCCTCGACTTCGGTCGAGGCAGCGCTCGGTTCCTCGGCGGACTCCGGGCCCGGGGAGGCGACGACGGCGTCGTCGGACGTCGCGGCTTGTTCCACCACGGGTACGTCGGTCACGCTCGCGCGCTGGGAGGCGGCCTCCAGAGACTGGTAGGCAAGCACGGGATCGATGACGGGCTCGGGCTCACGCGCGGCCACAGGCTGGAGCTGTGCCATCTGCTCGGACCGGACCACGTGTTCGGGCTGGACCACGTGTTCGGGCTGGACCACGGAGCCGGGCTGGACCACGGCGTCAGGCTGGACCACGGAGCCGGGCTGGACCACGGCGTCAGGCTTGACCGTGGAGTTGGGCTGGATCACGGCGTCAGGCTCGATCGCGGCTACGGGCGCGCTCGGGGCCTTGTCCTCGCCCTCGGCCTTGTCCTCGCCCTCGCCCTTGCCCTCGGCCTTGTCCTCGCCCTCCGCCACACCGCTGTTGCCCCGGCCGCCGTCTTCGGCGCCGGACTCGCTGCCGCCCTCGGCCTCCGCTCCCTGGTTCTCGGAGCCGGCCGCGGTCACAGGAGCATCCACAACCGCGTCCGCGGACTCCGTGGCCTCGGAGACCGCCCGTTCCGCGATCTCACGCCTCAGCGCGCCGGCGGAGAACCGCATGGTCGCGCCGCTCTCCAGGTCCCCGCTCCCGGAATCCGGTTCGTCGGAAGCGGAAGCGGAGTCGGAAGAGGCGAGCGGAGCGGCGTTCGGTGCGACCGGCTCGGCGACGGGAGCCGGGAACTCGGCAGGCGTCCACGGCGCCTGGAACCCACCCACGGGAAGGTTCGGCAGAGCGCTCGCGCCACCGGCGTCGGCGACGGGCGCCACGGCCGGAGCGTGGGGCTGCGCGACGAGGGGTTGCGCGACGGGCGGCCGGACTGCCTCGGGGCCGCCCACGGGCGCCGGGTCGGCCGCGGTAGCCGCCTGAACGTCCGAAGCGGCTGGATCAGCCGAGTCCGTCGGGTTCGCCGAAGTCGTCGAGGCACCCGCAGCTGCCAGGTCCTCCGACTCCTCCGACTCCTCCGGGCCTGCCGAGTCCCCCGAATCGCCCGATCCCTGCGAGTCGCCCGTGCTCCCCGAATCCCCGGAACCGCCCGAGGCGTTCTGCGTGTACCAGGCGGGCGGCGCGTAGTCGATGGTGAACTCGCCCGTCGTCTCGACGGCGGACTCGGCGTCGGACTGGTCATCGCCGGGCGTGGCCCAGCCCCCGCGGATCCCGTCCCGATCGCTGTTCACAATTCCTCCTGGTGTGGTCGAGCACCCTCAAGTCGTGCCGGGGCGACCGTCTACTTGTCGTCCGTTGACGTCCACGGACGACCGAGGCCGCCCGAAGTCCGTACGAGGTCGCCCGAATTGACCGGCTCCCCGGGTAACGCGTGCCACCCGTCCACGGGTTCAGGCGTCGCGCCCCGTCCCAGCCTAATCACCATGACTGTCCGCAGGGCAGGCCTGTCCACCTCGCCGCGGCAGCCCGTTACGGCACACCCTGCCCAGAAGTGGGGTACGCGCGCTCACTATTGACCCCGAAAGCGGACAAACAACGGCACCGGGAAGGCCACTTGCCTCATGGCCGCCTGCCCGAGGGCTACTTGCCTCCCGTGAACGGACCTTGAGGCGAGCAGACAAAAGGGCAGACAAAAGGGCCGCCACGGAAACCTCTCCGCGTCGGCCCCTCGGTTCCCGACGGCCCGCGATTCCCGTCGGCCCGCACGGCTCGGTCGGCAGACCCTCGTCCGACCGGCCGCGGACCACCGGCTACTCAGTCGGCGGACCACCGGCCACCTTGTCGGCGGACGACCGGCTACTCCGTCGGCAGGCCGCCCGGCTACTCCGTCGGCAGGCCGCCCGCCTGCGGCGCCGGCTCCAGATCGAACTCGCCGTCCCGGGCACCCAGCACGAAGGCACGCCACTCCGCCTCCGTGTACCGGAGGACCGTCCCCGGGTCGAGCGACGACCGCATGGCCACCGCGCCCCCGGGCAGATACGCGATCTCGACCCGCTCCTCGTGTTCCTCCGTGCCCGGCGCGCTCTGCCATTCGACGCCCGAGATGTCGAGGGCGTAGAGCTCGTCCTTCTCCCGCTCCTTGCGCGCCTTGACGTCCTTGTCCGCTTCCTCGGCCATGTTCCGCCGGCCCCTTCCCCACGTACGAATGACCCTGCCGTCACCCTAGTGGCCTGGTCCGCGGCTTCCGGGAAGGTTCGAAGACCCGGACAGACGGATCCGGCCAGGCTGGTACCCTGTGAAACGGCCGTTTGTGTACGCACCCCCGGAGCGCTGCTCTGGAGGCCGCGCCCAGCGGATCCCCGCCTCCCGAGTTACGGAAGCTCCCCTGAGAAGTGGACCAGGGGCACTCGGTGGCAGACATCAGACTACGAGGAGTACGCGTGCCGCTCGACGCCGCTACGAAGAAGCAGATCATCACCGAGTTCGGTCAGAAGGAGGGCGACACCGGCTCCCCCGAGGTCCAGGTTGCGATGCTCTCGCGCCGGATCTCGGACCTGACCGAGCACCTCAAGGCCCACAAGCACGACCACCACTCCCGTCGTGGTCTTCTGATCCTGGTCGGCCAGCGTCGCCGTCTGCTGCAGTACCTGGCCAAGAAGGACATCCAGCGCTTCCGTGCGCTGGTCGAGCGCCTGGGCATCCGTCGCGGTGCGGCGGGCGCCAAGTAAGACGCCGTGAAGGGAGCGGTTCCCACTTCTTGGGAGCCGCTCCCTTTGCTGTATGTGCTGCCGCACGTGCTCTCTACGTGCGGAGTGTCACCGACGCTTTGTAGTGTGGTAGCACAACGCAATACGCAGGAAACCGCACGTACGAACACAGCGTGACGGCGCCCTACCCGCCGGGTAGGGCATGTCACGACAACGAACGAGGAGAAGCGCGCCTCGCCGCCGCCGGTCCTCGGTAGTGGCCCCCGGGCGAAAGAGCCCCGGGTGCTTCGATCGAAGACCGGCCCGCACCAGAAGGAGCGCTTCTCCGGTACCGTCCCCCTGCCACACGGGCAGGACGGGACGAAGACGAGGAGAAAACGCTAGTGGAGAACGAGACCCACTACGCCGAGGCCGTTATCGACAACGGTTCCTTCGGCACCCGCACCATCCGCTTCGAGACGGGCCGGCTGGCCAGGCAGGCCGCCGGCTCCGCCGTCGCGTACCTGGACGACGACACCATGGTGCTGTCGGCCACCACTGCCTCCAAGAAGCCCAAGGACCAGCTCGACTTCTTCCCCCTGACGGTGGACGTCGAGGAGCGGATGTATGCCGCGGGCAAGATCCCCGGCAGCTTCTTCCGCCGTGAGGGCCGTCCCTCCGAGGACGCCATCCTCACCTGTCGTCTGATCGACCGCCCGCTGCGTCCGTCCTTCAAGAAGGGCCTTCGCAACGAGATCCAGGTCGTCGCCACGATCATGGCGCTCAACCCCGACCACCTGTACGACGTCGTGGCGATCAACGCCGCCTCCGCGTCCACGCAGCTGGCCGGTCTGCCCTTCTCCGGCCCGGTCGGCGGCGTCCGCGTCGCGCTGATCAACGGCCAGTGGGTCGCGTTCCCGACGCACACCGAGCTCGAGGACGCCGTCTTCGACATGGTCGTCGCCGGTCGCGTCCTCGAGGACGGCGACGTCGCGATCATGATGGTCGAGGCCGAGGCCACCGACAAGACGATCCAGCTGGTCCAGGGTGGCGCCGAGGCGCCGACCGAGGAGGTAGTGGCCGCCGGCCTCGACGCCGCGAAGCCGTTCATCAAGGTCCTGTGCAAGGCGCAGTCGGACCTCGCCGCGAAGGCCGCCAAGCCGACCGGCGAGTTCCCGATCTTCCTGGACTACCAGGACGACGTCTTCGAGGCCCTCACCGCCGCGGTCAAGAGCGAGCTCGCCCAGGCGCTCACCATCGCCGGCAAGCAGGACCGCGAGGCCGAGCTGGACCGCGTCAAGGAGATCGCCGCCGAGAAGCTGCTCCCGCAGTTCGAGGGTCGCGAGAAGGAGATCTCCGCCGCGTACCGCGCGCTGACCAAGAAGCTGGTCCGCGAGCGTGTCATCAAGGACAAGATCCGCATCGACGGCCGCGGCGTCACGGACATCCGTACGCTGGCCGCCGAGGTCGAGGCCATCCCGCGCGTGCACGGCTCGGCGCTGTTCGAGCGTGGCGAGACCCAGATCCTGGGCGTCACCACCCTGAACATGCTCCGTATGGAGCAGCAGCTGGACACCCTCTCCCCGGTGACCCGCAAGCGCTACATGCACAACTACAACTTCCCGCCGTACTCCGTCGGTGAGACGGGCCGCGTCGGCTCCCCGAAGCGCCGCGAGATCGGCCACGGCGCGCTCGCCGAGCGCGCGATCGTGCCGGTCCTGCCGACCCGCGAGGAGTTCCCCTACGCGATCCGTCAGGTGTCCGAGGCCCTCGGCTCCAACGGCTCGACGTCCATGGGCTCGGTCTGCGCCTCCACCATGTCGCTGCTCAACGCCGGTGTGCCGCTGAAGGCCGCCGTCGCGGGTATCGCCATGGGTCTGATCTCCCAGGAGATCGACGGCCAGACGCACTACGTCGCCCTCACCGACATCCTCGGGGCGGAGGACGCCTTCGGTGACATGGACTTCAAGGTCGCCGGCACCAAGGAGTTCGTGACCGCCCTCCAGCTCGACACCAAGCTGGACGGCATCCCCGCCTCCGTCCTGGCCGCGGCCCTCAAGCAGGCCCGCGACGCCCGCCTCCACATCCTCGACGTGATGATGGAAGCGATCGACACGCCGGACGAGATGTCCCCGAACGCCCCGCGGATCATCACCGTCAAGATCCCCGTGGACAAGATCGGTGAGGTCATCGGCCCCAAGGGCAAGATGATCAACCAGATCCAGGAGGACACCGGCGCCGACATCACGATCGAGGACGACGGCACCATCTACATCGGTGCCCAGCAGGGCTCGCAGGCCGAGGCCGCCCGCGCCACGATCAACGCGATCGCCAACCCGACCATGCCGGAGGTCGGCGAGCGCTACCTGGGCACCGTCGTGAAGACGACGACCTTCGGTGCGTTCGTGTCGCTGCTCCCGGGCAAGGACGGACTGCTGCACATCTCGCAGATCCGCAAGCTCGCCGGCGGCAAGCGCGTGGAGAACGTCGAGGACGTCCTGGCCGTGGGCTCCAAGGTCCAGGTCGAGATCGCCGAGATCGACTCCCGCGGCAAGCTCTCCCTGATCCCCGTGGTCGAGGGCGAAGGCGACGATGAGAAGAAGGACGACACCGACCAGTGACGTCGAGTAGCTCCACGACGGCGGCCCGCACCTCTTCGGAGGCGCGGGCCGTTGCCCGTACCCAAACCCTCATCAAGGGAGCGAACGGCATCGGTACGGTCCGCAAGACCACCCTGCCCGGCGGCCTGCGCATCGTCACCGAGACGCTCCCCTCCGTGCGCTCCGCCACGTTCGGCATCTGGGCGCACGTGGGCTCCCGCGACGAGACGCCGACCCTGAACGGCGCGACGCACTACCTGGAGCACCTGCTCTTCAAGGGCACGAACCGCAGGTCCGCCCTGGACATCTCCTCGGCGATCGACGCGGTCGGCGGCGAGATGAACGCGTTCACGGCCAAGGAGTACACGTGCTACTACGCGCGCGTGCTCGACACCGACCTGCCGCTCGCGATCGACGTCGTCTGCGACATGCTGACCGGCTCGCTGATCCGCGAGGACGACGTCAACGTCGAGCGCGGCGCGATCCTCGAAGAGATCGCGATGACCGAGGACGACCCGGGCGACTGCGTGCACGACCTGTTCGCGCACACCATGCTCGGCGACACCCCCCTCGGCCGCCCGGTCCTCGGCACGGTCAACACGGTCAACGCCCTCACCGCTGACCGCATCCGCCGCTTCTACAAGAAGCACTACGACCCGACGCACCTCGTCGTGGCCTGCGCGGGCAACGTCGACCACAACAAGGTCGTACGCCAGGTCCGCGCCGCCTTCGAGAAGGCCGGCGCCTTCAAGAACGCCGAGGCGGCCCCCATCGCCCCGCGCGACGGCCGGCGCAGCATCCGTACCGCGGGCCGCGTCGAACTGCTCGGCCGCAAGACCGAGCAGGCCCATGTCGTCCTCGGCATGCCGGGTCTGGCCCGCACCGACGAGCGCCGCTGGGCGCTCGGCGTGCTGAACACCGCCCTCGGCGGCGGCATGTCCTCGCGCCTGTTCCAGGAGGTCCGGGAGAAGCGCGGCCTGGCCTACAGCGTGTACTCGTACACCTCGGGCTTCGCCGACTGCGGCCTCTTCGGCGTCTACGCGGGCTGCCGCCCGAGCCAGGTCCACGACGTCCTCAAGCTCTGCCGCGACGAACTGGACCAGGTGGCCGAGCACGGCCTCTCGGACGACGAGATCGGCCGCGCCATCGGCCAGCTCCAGGGCTCCACGGTCCTCGGCCTGGAGGACACCGGCGCGCTGATGAACCGGATCGGCAAGAGCGAGCTGTGCTGGGGCGAGCAGATGTCGGTCGACGACATGCTCGCCCGGATAGCGTCGGTCACCCCGGACGAGGTCCGCTCCATCGCCCGGGACGTCCTGGGACAGCGGCCCTCGCTCGCGGTCATCGGCCCGGTCAAGGACAAGCAGGCGTCCCGACTGCACGACGCGGTCGCGTAGATCCCGTCTCGAATCCCGTCTCGGTAAGGAACGAAGCAATGAGCAAGCTGCGCGTGGCGGTCCTCGGTGCCAAGGGCCGGATCGGAGCCGAGGCGGTACGAGCCGTCGAGGCCGCCGAGGACATGGAGCTGGTGGCCGCGCTGGGCCGCGGCGACAAGCTGGAGACGCTCGTCGACGCGGGTACCCAGGTCGTGGTCGAGCTGACCACTCCGGCCTCGGTGATGGGCAACCTCGACTTCTGCGTCCGGCACGGCATCCACGCCGTGGTCGGGACGACCGGCTGGACCGAGGAGCGCCTCTCGCAGCTCGGCACCTCGCTGGCCGCGTCCCCGGAGACCGGCGTGCTCATCGCGCCCAACTTCTCCATCGGGGCCGTGCTGACGATGAAGTTCGCCGAGATCGCCGCGCCGTACTTCGAGTCCGTCGAGGTCGTCGAGCTGCACCACCCGAACAAGGTGGACGCCCCCAGTGGCACCGCCACGCGCACCGCTCAGCTCATCGCCGCTGCCCGCGAGCGCGCGGGCAGCGCCCCGCAGCCCGATGCCACGGTGACCGCCCTGGACGGCGCCCGCGGCGCCGACGTCGACGGCGTCCCGGTGCACGCGGTCCGGCTGCGCGGCCTCCTCGCCCACCAGGAGGTCCTGCTGGGCGGCGAGGGAGAGACGCTGACCATCCGCCACGACTCCCTCCACCACAGCAGCTTCATGCCGGGCATCCTGCTCGGCGCCCGCCGCGTGGTGACCACCCCGGGCCTCACCTTCGGCCTGGAACACTTCCTGGACCTCGGCTGAGCCGGGGAACGTACAACAGTTAGCCGGCAGACATGCGCGCGAAGATCACCTATGCCATCACGGCCGCCGTCCTGGTCGTCTATTTCGTCCTGGTCGGCAGCCGGGGTGTGCTGCTCATCCAGAACGGCACCCTGATCACCGTCACCTTCGGTGTCGCGGTGCTCATCCTGCCGGTCATCGGCGTCTGGTTCCTCTGGATGAACACGCAGTTCGTCCGGAAGGCCAACCGGCTCTCCGCCGTGCTCGACGCCGAGGGCGGACTGCCCGTCGACGAGCTGAGGCGCACCGAGGGCGGACGCATCGACCGTGACTCGGCCGACGAGGTCTTCGCCCGCCGCAAGGCCGAGACCGAGGACGCCCCGGACGACTGGCGCAACTGGTTTCGCCTGGCTGTCGCCTACCACGACGCCCGGGACACCCCGCGTGCCCGCAAGGCCATGCAGCGGGCCATCGCCCTGCACGAGGGACGGACGCTGGAAGCCTGATCAGGTCGTACGACGATGGGGCCGGCCCGCACAGCGCGGACCGGCCCCATCGTCGTACAACAGCGCCTCAGAGCCGCCGGTACTCTTCGGCCCACACCTCGACGACGTCCGTCGCGCGGTCGAAGGCCTCGGTACGCGCCAGGAAGTCGGCGTTGTGCGTGGTCATCAGCGGCGGAACGTCTCCGGGCGCGCGGCCCCCGCGTACGAGCATCAGGGCCTGGCCCTGAACCGTGCGCGGCAGCCCCAGCCAGCGCACCGGCTGCTGCACCGTGCGCACCGCCACGACCTGCTCCCACGGAGTCGTGTGCGTGACGAAGAAGCCCACCCGGCGCAGCCCCCGGGCGCTGACCCACACCCCCATGCGCAGCAGCCGGAGCGCGCACAGTATGACCACCGTGGCGCCCGCCATACAGGCCGCGGCGCCGGGCAGCGTCCCGGCGACGGCGATTATCACGGCCGCGACGAGCACGTACGAGGCGAGCAGCAGGACGAGCGCGGCCGCGCCCACCCGCCAGGGGCCGGGCCGGTAGGGGCGCCGCCAGCGGTCGCGGTCGTCGAAGGGCAGCGCGACATTCTCCGCCGCCTCGTCAAAGGCGCGGTCCGCCGTCAGAAAGGGCAGGGGCACGACTGATCCTCACTCAATCCACGCATGGGCTGTGCCCGGTGAGGTTATCGAGCCGGTTGCCGGCTCACCACCCTTGGGGGTCCGGAAGAGTCAGCGGCCGTCCGACGCCTCGGAACGCTGTGTATGCGCAGGTGACCGATCCTGTGACAGGGCGGGCATTCCGAGGATCAGGGACCCGGCGATCCCGGCGATCACGGTGAGGCCGATGAGCCACCGGCCGGCTATCTCCCCGGCGGAGGACCGCTCGCGGGGCGGGGGAGTGACATTGCTGCGGAACTGGTCGGCTTCGGCGGTGAAGGCGAACGGGACGGGCTCGCGCCGACGGAACATGGGAGGTGCTTCTCCTCTGGGGGTCGCGCGGATGCGGTGATCCGATGACAAGTGACTCGAACTGCTCGAACGTGTCAGTCTCACTCATACAGACGGCCGAATGCCCCAAGAGGTGCCCAGAATCACCGAATTCGCAGAAGTTCGGTGCCTAATGTCGCGGCACGGTACCGAACGCCCCGTTGTCAGTGCCGGGCCGTAGAGTGGTCGCCGCCCGAGCCAGCGATGGGAAGGACCCTCAGCACGTGACCGACACCCCAGCCGACGACCTCAAGCCCAGCTTCCGCAGCGATGTCACGGTCGAGCTGATCAAGCACACGGCCTCCGACGCCGACGTGCTGTTCGCCGCCCGTGTCTCCACCGCCGGGGAGCAGTCGCTGGAAGAGCTGCAGAAGGACCCGGAGCGCTCCAAGGGCCTGATCAACTACCTGATGCGGGACCGGCACGGCAGCCCCTTCGAGCACAACTCGATGACCTTCTTCATCAGCGCCCCGATCTTCGTCTTCCGCGAGTTCATGAGGCATCGCGTGGGCTGGTCGTACAACGAGGAATCGGGCCGCTACCGGGAGCTGGAGCCGGTCTTCTACGTGCCGGACGCCTCCCGCAAGCTGGTCCAGGAGGGCCGCCCCGGCAAGTACGTCTTCGTCGAGGGCACCCAGGCGCAGCAGGAGCTCACGGGCCGCGTCATGGAGGACTCCTACCGCCAGGCCTACGCGGCCTACCAGGAGATGCTCGCCGCCGGTGTGGCCCGCGAGGTCGCCCGCGCCGTTCTCCCGGTCGGCCTCTTCTCCTCGATGTACGCCACGTGCAACGCCCGTTCCCTGATGCACTTCCTCGGTCTGCGTACCCAGCACGAGCTCGCCAAGGTCCCCTCCTTCCCCCAGCGGGAGATCGAGATGGTCGGCGAGAAGATGGAGGCGGAGTGGGCCGGGCTCATGCCGCTCACACACGCGGCCTACAACGCCAACGGGCGCGTGGCGCCGTAACACGCCTCCGCGCACCGGTCCGGCACAGATGTACGGGTCAGCCGAGCGAAGTGTCCGTATTGCGGCATTTCGCGAAGTTCATCTAGCCTGATCAAACGGACCCGGCACTGCTTGAACCCCCGAGCAGGCAGTGCCGGGTTCCACCTTTGTCATGCTTTGTCGTCTCACCCGAGGGCAGACCACGCGTTGAGCAGCGAGTAGCGTGTTACCCATGGCTCCGACCTCCACTCCGCAGACCCCCTTCGGGCGGGTCCTCACCGCCATGGTCACGCCCTTCACGGCGGACGGCGGGCTCGACCTCGACGGCGCTCAGCGGCTCGCCACCCACTTGGTGGACGCAGGCAACGACGGCCTGATCATCAACGGCACCACCGGTGAGTCCCCGACCACCAGCGACGCGGAGAAATCGGATCTCGTACGCGCCGTGCTGGAGGCGGTGGGCGACCGCGCCCACATCGTCGCCGGCGTCGGCACGAACGACACCCGCCACAGCATCGAGCTGGCCCGCGACGCCGAGAAGACCGGCGCGCACGGCCTGCTCGTCGTGACGCCGTACTACAACAAGCCCCCGCAAGAGGGCCTGTACCGGCACTTCTCGGCCATCGCCGACGCGACCGAACTGCCGGTCATGCTCTACGACATCCCCGGCCGCAGCGGCGTCCCGATCAACACCGAAACTCTGGTGCGGCTCGCCGAGCACCCGCGTATCGTCGCGAACAAGGACGCCAAGGGAGACCTCGGCCGGGCCAGCTGGGCCATCGCCCGCTCCGGCCTCGCCTGGTACTCCGGCGACGACATGCTGAACCTGCCGCTGCTCTCGGTCGGCGCGGTGGGCTTCGTCTCCGTAGTCGGCCACGTCGTCACCCCGGAACTGCGCGCGATGCTCGACGCGTACCTCTCGGGCGACGTCCAGAAGGCCACCGAGATCCACCAGAAGCTGCTCCCCGTCTTCACCGGCATGTTCCGCACCCAGGGCGTCATGACGACCAAGGCCGCGCTCGCCCTCCAGGGCCTGCCCGCCGGTCCGCTGCGCGCCCCGATGGTCGAACTGTCGCCCGAGGAGACCACCCAGCTCAAGATCGATCTTGGCGCCGGCGGGGTAGAGCTCTAGCCACAGACTTCACAACTGAATACGCACGACCCGCGGACCATCGGTCTGCACCCCACACACACACAACAGCTACTGCACGAACGTCATGCGCGCCACGTGCCTTGCCAGGTACGTGGCGCGCGTGGTGAGGAGAGTCTTTTGAGTCATCCGCATCCTGAACTCGGCGCACCGCCGGTCCTCCCGAAGGGCGGCCTCCGGGTCACCCCGCTCGGCGGTCTCGGCGAAATCGGCCGGAACATGACGGTCTTCGAGTACGGAGGCCGTCTGCTGATCGTCGACTGCGGAGTGCTCTTCCCCGAGGAGGAGCAGCCCGGAATCGACCTGATCCTGCCGGACTTCACGTCCATCAGGGACCGCCTCGACGACATCGAGGGCATCGTGCTCACGCACGGCCACGAGGACCACATCGGCGGCGTCCCGTTCCTCCTGCGCGAGAAGCCGGACATCCCGCTGATCGGCTCCAAGCTGACCCTCGCGCTCATCGAGGCGAAGCTCCAGGAGCACCGCATCCGGCCCTACACGCTCGAAGTGGCCGAGGGCCACCGCGAGCGCATCGGTCCCTTCGACTGCGAGTTCGTCGCGGTCAACCACTCCATCCCGGACGCCCTCGCGGTCGCCATCCGCACCCCAGCGGGCATGGTCGTCCACACCGGCGACTTCAAGATGGACCAGCTCCCGCTGGACGGCCGCCTCACGGACCTGCACGCGTTCGCCCGCCTGAGCGAGGAGGGCATCGACCTCCTTCTCTCGGACTCCACGAACGCCGAGGTCCCGGGGTTCGTCCCGCCCGAGCGCGACATCGCGAACGTGCTGCGCCAGGTCTTCGCCGGCGCCAGCAAGCGGATCATCGTGGCGAGCTTCGCCAGCCACGTCCACCGCATTCAGCAGATCCTCGACACCGCCCACGAGTACGGCCGCAGGGTCGCCTTCGTCGGCCGCTCGATGGTCCGCAACATGGGCATCGCACGGGACCTCGGCTATCTGAAGATCCCGCCGGGCCTGGTGGTCGACGTCAAGACGCTCGACGACCTTCCGGACCACGAGATCGTCCTTGTCTGTACGGGCTCCCAGGGTGAGCCGATGGCCGCGCTCTCCCGGATGGCGAACCGCGACCACCAGATCCGGATCGTCCAGGGCGACACGGTGATCCTGGCGTCGTCGCTGATCCCGGGCAACGAGAACGCGGTCTACCGCGTCATCAACGGCCTGACCCGCTGGGGCGCGAACGTCGTCCACAAGGGCAACGCCAAGGTGCACGTCTCCGGCCACGCCTCCGCGGGCGAGCTGCTGTACTTCTACAACATCTGCAAGCCGCGCAACCTGATGCCGGTCCACGGCGAATGGCGCCACCTGCGGGCCAACGCCGAGCTCGGCGCCCTGACCGGCGTCCCGCACGACCGCATCGTGATCGCCGAGGACGGCGTCGTCGTCGACCTGATCGAGGGCAAGGCGAAGATCTCCGGCAAGGTCCAGGCGGGGTACGTCTACGTCGACGGACTCTCGGTCGGTGACGTCGGTGAGCCCGCGCTCAAGGACCGCAAGATCCTCGGCGACGAGGGCATCATCTCGGTCTTCGTGGTGATGGACGCCAGCACCGGCAAGCTCACGGCCGGCCCGCACGTGCAGGCACGCGGTTCCGGCATCGACGACTCGGTCTTCGTCGATGTCATCCCGAAGATCAGGGAAGTCCTGGAACGGTCGGCCCAGGACGGTGTGGTCGAGCCTCACCAGCTGCAGCAACTCATCCGCCGCACGCTGGGCAAGTGGGTGTCCGACACCTACCGTCGGCGCCCGATGATCCTCCCGGTCGTCGTCGAGGTCTGACCCCCGGCAAAGCCCCAACCTGGAGCGGAGCACCTCGATTTGCGTCGTGGCGCTCCGCTCCAGTACGTTTGCGTCTCCGCCTGAACGGGAACCCGGAAGCTTCGTGCTCCGGAACCAGTTCCCGAAGGGGGCGGAAATTCCGACTCAGAGAATCTGATAAAGTCGGAGCCGCTGGAAAGGGAAACGCGAAAGCGGATTACCTGGAAAGCGCCGAGGAAATCGGGCCCGAAAGGACCTGGTAGAGTCGGACTCGCCGGAAAGGGAAA